>NZ_JBHUHX010000075.1:0-670 GCF_042682685.1 Thiorhodococcus fuscus | reverse complement strand
GGCGATTTCCTCGCCAACCTTGATGATGCCGCGCTCGACACGTCCGGTCACCACGGTGCCGCGACCCGAAATCGAGAAGACGTCTTCGATCGGCATCAGGAAGGCACCGTCGACGGCACGCTCGGGCTCGGGGATGTAGCTGTCGAGCGCTTCCATCAGCTTGTCGATCGAGGGACCGCCGATCTCGGAGGTGTCGCCTTCGAGCGCCAGCTTGGCGGAGCCGGTGATGATCGGGGTGTCGTCACCGGGGAAGTCGTAGCTGGAGAGCAGCTCGCGCACTTCCATCTCGACCAGCTCCAGGAGCTCGGCGTCGTCGACCATGTCGGCCTTGTTCAGGTACACGACGATGTAAGGCACACCGACCTGACGCGAGAGCAGGATGTGCTCGCGGGTCTGAGGCATGGGGCCGTCGGCGGCCGAGCACACCAGGATCGCGCCGTCCATCTGCGCCGCGCCCGTGATCATGTTCTTCACGTAGTCGGCGTGCCCGGGGCAGTCGACGTGCGCATAGTGACGGTTCTCGGTCTCGTACTCGACGTGAGCGGTCGCGATGGTGATGCCGCGCTCGCGCTCTTCCGGAGCATTGTCGATCTGGTCGTAGGCCCGCGCTTCGCCACCGAACTTACGCGCTTGGTGCGTGGTGATCGCCGCCGTCAGCGTGGTCTTGCCG
>NZ_JBHUHX010000074.1:0-528 GCF_042682685.1 Thiorhodococcus fuscus | reverse complement strand
ACCAGCAACAGCCGCCGACCCAGCGGTCAAGTTGGCCACCGATCAGGTCGCCAAGGTCAATCTGTCACCTCGCCAGGATTGGCCCGAAAGTGAGCTTCTATCCGAAGGCTTTGCGGCTAATCCCACCACCCTGCGCGTCCTTCAGAAGCAATGCCGGTTCAGCGACGAACAGGCCGCGTCCGCCTGCCTGGTCTCCCTGCGGACGTATCGGCGATGGTGCTCCACAGGTAAGCCGGATCCCACTGCGTTGCGCCTGCTGGCAATCCTCGCCGGGTATGTTCCTTGGACCGGCTGGGACGACTGGGAGATGCACAACGGCTATCTCTTCCCGCCGGGCTACTCACGTAACGGCATTACCCCAGGGCAGTTCCAAGCCCTGCTGTTCTATCGCCAGCAAGTTTCCGAGTATCGGCGGCTCAATGGGGAGCTGACCGCGCGCGTTCGCGCGCTCGAAGCCGAGCGCACGGCGCAGCCGGCTGCGTCTCTGGATCCGGTCTTCGGTTGCCAGGTTCAGGCTCTTGCAGCTCA
>NZ_JBHUHX010000073.1:0-944 GCF_042682685.1 Thiorhodococcus fuscus | reverse complement strand
CAGCCGTTTTTGCTGCCCTTGCGAGCGTTTGTCATGCCGGAAATGCCCTCGGATCGATCCTTGTTGACCCATTTTTCGACGCTGGAGGATCCGCGCTGTGCGATCAAGCAACGCCATCGGCTCAACGACATGATCGCGATCGCCATCACGGGCGTGCTCTGCGGGGCCGATGGCTGGACTCAGATTGCCGAATTCGGACGTGCCAAGCAGACGTGGCTGGAACGCTTCCTGGAACTGCCCAACGGGATCCCCGCGCACGATACCTTCGGGCGGGTGTTCAGTCTGATCGATCCGCAGGTGTTCGAGACCTGCTTTCGCGACTGGGTGGCGACGCTGCGTGAGATCCTTCCGGGCGAAGTGATCGCTATCGATGGCAAGACCTTGCGCCGCTCGCACGAGCGGGCCAAGGGCCTGGGGGCGCTGCATCTGGTCAGTGCCTGGGCGGCAGACAATCGCCTGGTGCTCGGACAGATCGCCACCGAGGCCAAGTCCAATGAAATCACGGCCATCCCCAAGCTGTTGGATCTGTTGCTGATTCAGGGCTGTATCGTGACCATCGACGCCATGGGTTGCCAAACCAAGATCGCTGCCCAGATCATCGATCAAGGGGCCGATTACGTCCTCGCGCTCAAGGGCAACCAGGGCACCTTGGCCACCGAGGTCGAGGAAGCCTTCATCAACGCCGATGCCCGAGACTACGCCGACGTCGACTCCCAGTTCCTGGAAACCGTTGAGCAGGGGCATGGGCGGCGCGAGACACGCCGCTATCGCACCCTCGGCGACCTCTCCGGCGTGTCGCGCTGTGCTGGATGGACGGCGTTGAACATGATCGGCATGGTCGAGTCCGAGCGCGAGATCAATGGGGTGACCTCGCGTGAGACGCGCTATTACATCGCCAGCACCGGCACCGACGCGTCGGTCTTCGCCCGTGCCGTGCGCGGTCA
>NZ_JBHUHX010000072.1:0-940 GCF_042682685.1 Thiorhodococcus fuscus | reverse complement strand
AAATTGCAGTTCATGCTGTCGAAGAAAATGGTTACAGTCCCGAAGATGTCATTAAAATATTCGGTTTAAGTCGTAGTACGATCTATGAGTGGCTCAAGCGTTTCCGCGCTCATGGCTATCCCGGACTTGATACAAAAAAGGCACCTGGTGCGGAAGCTGTGGTCACTGAAAAGATGCAGGCGTGGTTGAAGCGGACGGTTCTCGAGTCGACTCCTGAAGATTTCGGGTATGACACGACGCTTTGGACCTGCGAGTTGTTAGCGCAGCAGCTTTTCGAGCGTTTTGGCGTCCATGTCGTCGCCGCCACGATCAATCAGCATCTGCACAAATTGAATCTCACCTATCAGAAACCGGTGTTGATCCCTCGTGAGCAAGATCCCGCTGCTGTCGAGCATTTCGTCAACGAGGAATTCCCAAAAATTCAACGTTTTGCAAATAAGATTCAGGCCGATACCGGCTTTGAGGACGAGGCTGGCATCGATCTGCGTGAGCGCTCAGGCAAAACCTGGAGTGCGCGCGGTGTCCGACCTGAAGTATTTGTTACAGGCAAACGCGGTCGCTTGAATGTTCTTTCCGTTATCACGGCTCAAGGAGAGTTGAGATATCACGTAACAGAGAAGTCCATTGCCTCTAAAGAGTACATTCATTTTCTTAAGCAACTGATGGAGAAAAGAACGCGCCCACTGATTTTGATTGTGGATCGTGCGCCATTTCATCGTTCGCGAATGGTGCGTGAATTTGTGTGCAAGCATCGCCATCAAATCCGCCTGCATTATCTCCCAACATACAGTCCAGAGCGTAATCCCGATGAGCATGTCTGGGAAGAGATCAAGGACAAGCAACTTCGTCGGCAGCCGATCAAAAATAAGCGCGACCTGAAAAAGAGATTGCATTCAGCACTGAAGTCTCTGCAACATCGCACAGAGCGTGTCATCTCGTT
>NZ_JBHUHX010000071.1:0-685 GCF_042682685.1 Thiorhodococcus fuscus | reverse complement strand
GTACTGCATGATCAGCCGCCCGGTGCTGGTCTCCCCGGTGAAGGCGACCTTGTTGATGCGCTTGTTGGTCGCCAGCGGCTTGCCCGCCTCCACACCGAAGCCGTTGACGATGTTGAGCACGCCGGGCGGCAGCAGATCCTGAATCAGCTCGGCGACCACCAATATGCCGACCGGCGTCTGTTCGGCCGGCTTGAGCACCACGCAGTTGCCGGCGGCGATCGCCGGAGCCAGCTTCCAGGCCGCCATCAGGATCGGGAAGTTCCAGGGGATGATTTGCCCGACCACGCCGAGCGGTTCGTGGAAGTGATAGGCGACCGTGTCCTTGTCGATCTCGCAGATCGAACCCTCCTGGGCACGGATACAACCGGCGAAATAGCGGAAATGATCGACCGCCAGCGGGATATCGGCGGCCATGGTCTCGCGGATCGGCTTGCCGTTGTCCCAGGTCTCGGAGAGCGCGATCAGCTCCAGGTTCTGCTCCATGCGATCGGCGATCTTGAGCAGGACATTGGAGCGCTCGGCCGGCGAGGTGTGACCCCAGCCCTCCTTGGCGCGGTGGGCGGCATCCAGTGCCAGCTCGATGTCGGCGGCGGACGAGCGCGGGATCTCGCAGAACACCTTGCCGTCGACCGGCGAGACGTTCTCGAAATAGCGCCCCTCGACCGGCGCCACCCACTCGCCGCCG
>NZ_JBHUHX010000070.1:0-913 GCF_042682685.1 Thiorhodococcus fuscus | reverse complement strand
GTGATGGTGTGCTCCAGGCTCTGGGACGAGTCGAAGCGTGTCGTGGCCAGCACCTCGGCGATACGCCCGTTGAAGCGTTCGACCATACCATTGGTCTGCGGGGTTCTGGGTTTGGTCAGACGATGCTCGATGGCGTGCTGAGCGCAGACCTGATCGAAGCGATGCTGCCCCGTCGGCGAGCGCTCACCAGTGGCGCAGAAGCGGTCGGTGAACTCCTTGCCGTTGTCGGTGAGGATCTTGGTGAGGGTGAATGGCGCCTTGGCGATCAGGCGCTCAAGAAAGCCACTGGCCGAAGCGGCTGACTTGTCGTCGAGGATCTCGACGTAGACCCAGCGGGTGGCACGATCAATCGCTGCGAAGAGGTATTTACGCCGGTCTTCATCGGGCATTTGGGGTAGATATTTGACGTCGACATGGACGAACCCAGGCACGTAGTCCTTGAAGGTCTTCACCGGACGCTTCGCGGTATCCGCATCCTGCGGGATCAGGGCCTTGAGGTTGGAGACCCCGTGGCGACGCAGGCAGCGATCGAGTGCTGAGCGCGAAGCCTTGGGGTGGATGAACTCGCGGGTGACCGCCAACAGATCGTCGAGCGGCAGCAACAGCGTTTGACGCAGGGCCACCACGAGGACCTCTTGCGCGGGCGAGAGCGTCGTCGAGAGTCGGTGTGGGCGGTGCGAGGCATCCTCGACTGCGGTGCGTCGCCGCCACTTCTTCACCGTCTGCACCGAGAGGTTGTACTGGGCGGCGAGGACCGTGTTCGGCAACGTCGAGGCTTGCAGTTCACGACGAATCGCCGGGGTGGTGCGGGCATTCTTGTGGAGGCGGATTTCCATCGGCAATCAGGCTCTCGGTCGGCTGTCAGCAGGATCACTGTGATTTCCGCGCGTGGCTACTTTATGGCTCAAGTGCT
>NZ_JBHUHX010000069.1:0-664 GCF_042682685.1 Thiorhodococcus fuscus | reverse complement strand
GCGCATCAATCGAGTGATGCGCCAACCCACCACCAAAAACAGGGCGAAGGCGCGCTCAAGGCGCTCGACGGTGCCCAGTTGCAAGGCCTCAACACGGCAGCCCTCCTTGAGCACCAAGAACAGCAGCTCGATTTCCCAGCGTGCCCGATACCAGTCGATCAACGCGACGGCGGCGTCGAGCGTCTCGGCACGGCGGTTGGTCAGCAGCCGCCATTCAATCGGTTTGACGCCTTCCGGAGCCCCAATCTCACGGGCGATCACGCAGGTGGCCTCCAGGTGGCCTTGGCGTCGATCCGAGAGCGTCACGCGCTTGGCATAGAGCTCCTGACGGACCTCTCGGGCCTTGCGCCCGCGCCCAGACGGAAGGCTGAAACGCACCTCCCCGAGCGGCTTGGTCTCCAGGACACTCGTCCACAGCTTCTTGCCCTCGCCACCGGGCAAGGCGCGGTTATGCTTGGCGCGCAGCAGCCAGTCGGCGGGGGTTCCCAGATCCCGCGCACGCACCATCAACTCCAGAATGTCGGCCTCGCGATCGGCGACATAGACCAGGCGCGTATCGGGCAACGCACTCGCCAGGTCCGCAACGCGTTCATAGCCTTCCTTCCAGCGCAGACTCTCGGGCGCCCCCGGACGCTGGCCGTCAGCGCCTTTCGGCTCACGGGCC
>NZ_JBHUHX010000068.1:0-1121 GCF_042682685.1 Thiorhodococcus fuscus | reverse complement strand
GGTCAATTAGTATCGGTTAGCTTCACACGTTACCGCGCTTCCACACCCGACCTATCAACGTTGTGGTCTTCAACGGACCTTCAGAGGTATCAAGTACCTGGGGAGACCTTATCTTGGGAGGGGCTTCCCGCTTAGATGCTTTCAGCGGTTATCCCGTCCGTACATAGCTACCCGGCAATGCGTCTGGCGACACAACCGGAACACCAGGGGTACGTCCACTCCGGTCCTCTCGTACTAGGAGCAGCTTCCCTCAAGTCTCCAACGCCCACGGCAGATAGGGACCGAACTGTCTCACGACGTTCTAAACCCAGCTCGCGTACCACTTTAAATGGCGAACAGCCATACCCTTGGGACCGACTTCAGCCCCAGGATGTGATGAGCCGACATCGAGGTGCCAAACACCGCCGTCGATATGAACTCTTGGGCGGTATCAGCCTGTTATCCCCGGAGTACCTTTTATCCGTTGAGCGATGGCCCTTCCATACAGAACCACCGGATCACTAAGACCTACTTTCGTACCTGCTCGACGTGTCTGTCTCGCAGTCAAGCACCCTTATGCCTTTGCACTCAATGCGCGATTTCCGACCGCGCTGAGGGTACCTTCGTGCTCCTCCGTTACGCTTTTGGAGGAGACCGCCCCAGTCAAACTACCCACCATGCACTGTCCCTACCCCGGATCACGGGGCGAGGTTAGAACGTCAAACAGACCAGGGTGGTATTTCAAGGATGGCTCCACCAGAACTGGCGTCCTGGATTCACAGCCTCCCACCTATCCTACACAAGTCGGTTCAACGTCCAGTGCAAAGCTATAGTAAAGGTTCACGGGGTCTTTCCGTCTAGCCGCGGGTACTCGGCATCTTGACCGAGAATTCAATTTCACTGAGTCTCGGGTAGAGACAGTGCCGCCATCGTTACGCCATTCGTGCAGGTCGGAACTTACCCGACAAGGAATTTCGCTACCTTAGGACCGTTATAGTTACGGCCGCCGTTTACCGGGGCTTCGATCAAGAGCTTCTCCGAAGATAACCCCATCAATTAACCTTCCGGCACCGGGCAGGCGTCACACCCTATACGTCCGCTTGCGCGTTTGCAGAGTGCTGTGTTTTTAATAAACAGTCGCA
>NZ_JBHUHX010000067.1:0-1052 GCF_042682685.1 Thiorhodococcus fuscus | reverse complement strand
GGTTTCGGAGACCTTGGGCAATCGATCGTGATGCATGATCAGGCGTCGAGCGCGCTCGTTCCAGGCATGGGTGCGTTCGACCACCCAGCGCTTGGGTAAGACGACGAATCCGTTGGCATCGGCCTGCACGGTGAAGAAATCCAACTGCTCGGGGTGCGTCCAGTAGCCAACATTCTTGTTGGCCGGATGGCGAACGACCTGCACGTGGATGTCATGCAATTGAGAGACAGTCTGAGCACACTGGCCGGCGTAAGCCGAATCGACGAACAGCGTTTCAATGCTGGGATACTTGTCCATCGCCGTCGCCACCACGGGATGGGCGCCGTCGCGATCTTGCAGGCTCGCGGTGGTGACGCTGACGGCCAAGAGCAATCCGAGCGTATCGACAACCAGATGGCGCTTGCGCCCCTTGATCTTCTTGCCCGCGTCATAGCCGCTCTCGCCCCCTTGGGGGGATCCGCGCGTGGACTGCGCATCAATAATGGCCGCTGAGGGGTCTGCTGAGCGTCCTTCCCGCTCGCGCCACATCGCTCGCAGCCGATCATGCATCTGTTCGAATTTCCCCTGTCCACTCCAGCGGCGAAAGGTCCGGTAGACATTCTGCCAAGGCGGAAAATCCTTTGGCAGCAGGCGCCAGGCGCAGCCTGTGCGCACCACATAGCAACACGCGTCCACGAGCAGACGCCGCGGATACTGCGGGGGCGTTCCCCGGGCGCCCGTCTGATCGAAGAGATCCTCCACCAAAGCCCACTCGGCATCCGTCAGGCAACTCGTGTAGGTCTGCTCCACGTCCTGACGTCGGTGCGCCTCGGTATACCCATAGCGCTTCTCGGCCACTTCGGAAACCTCCACACGCACTGCGGATCCATCCCGCGAACGCTCCCAGCCTGCCTCCTCAAGCGCCTTCGTCAGCGTGTTTCGATGCACTTTCATCCCGGTGCGCCGAGCGAATTCCTGACCAATTTCTTCCAGCGTTGCCGTCGGGTCGGTTTCAACGATGGTGCTCAGTTCTGCTCGGTGGTTTGCTTCAAGCTTGGCTGGTCGTCCGCGTT
>NZ_JBHUHX010000066.1:0-1387 GCF_042682685.1 Thiorhodococcus fuscus | reverse complement strand
GCGATGGGATCGACACCATCGGGCTCTACGACGCGCGCGCCGCACTGGTGTATCTGCGCGACAGCAACACCGCCGGCAGCGCCGATACGACCTTCCGCTTCGGCCCAACGGGCTCGGACTGGCAGGCCATCGCCGGCGACTGGAACGGCGATGGGATCGACACCATCGGGCTCTACGACGCGCGCGCCGGCCTGTTCTACCTGCACAACAGCAACCGCCCAGGCAGTGCCGATACGACCTTCCGCTTCGGCCCCACGGGTTCGGAGTGGCAGGCTATCGTCGGCGACTGGAACGGCGATGGGATCGATACCATCGGCCTGTTCGATGCGCAGTCCGCAACGCTCTATCTGCGCGACAGCCTCACCAGCGGTCCAGCCGAGTATCCGGACGGCGATGGCCTGGTGCTCGCGACGGGCGAACTGACGCTGCTCGGGCAGCACGGACTCGCCTGGGAGTCGATCGCATGAGCGCGCAACCACGCGACCGTCACCCGCTTCGCGGCCACCAAGATCCGTTCGCGTGGAGCGAACGGGTGGGATTTCATCAGGAGTTCAATTGCATGAATCACAGCTCGATCCCTGCCCGTAACCGACTTGCTGTCCTGCGGATGCCCGCAAGGCTCGTCATCGCCGCCATGCTCGCAAGCGTTTGCGTCGGTACGGCCCTCGCGGCGTCTGGCCCCGACCTCGTCATCTCCGCCGTCAGCGCCCCGGCCAGCGGCCCGCTCGAAGGCGAGATCCCCGTCACCGCGACCCTGACCAATCAAGGCGACGCCACGGCGTCGCCGAGCCTGCTGCTGTTCTTCTTCTCCAGCGACGACACCATCACGCTCGACGATGTCCAGGACGGCTGGGGCGGCTGCTATATGCCCGAGTTGATCCCCGGCGCGAGCGCAACCTGCCAGGACACCGCCCCGATCCCGGCCGCACTGACCGCCGGGCGCTACTACCTCGGCGCCTATGCCGACACCCAGGAGATCGTCGCTGAACTCGACGAGACCAACAACGGCCTGGCGGCGGATCATTCCACCCTCATCACGAACGCGCTCGCCGAGGACTATTTCCTCAAGGTCAACGCCTACTACCACGGCGCGCTGGGTCGAGCGGCAACGCCCGAAGAACTCGATACCTGGGGCGGCGTGCTGCTCGACAACTCCGGCAGCGTCTGGAAGCCCGCAGGCGGCGCGGGGCTGCAGCCCTACCTGAGCAGCCTCACGAACTGGGGTACCGACCCCGTCGACGCGGCCACGGCGGGCGCGCGCGTCGACAGCGTCCTCACCAACCTGTTCGGGTCCGCCGATACGATCGACGTGGACATCAAGACCTACTACACCCAAGCGCTGGTCCAGGGCGTCATCCGCGAGCGCGGTCTGGTCAACGCCATCCTC
>NZ_JBHUHX010000065.1:2500-3536 GCF_042682685.1 Thiorhodococcus fuscus | reverse complement strand
ACCCTGCCCACCTGTGTCGGTTTGGGGTACGGTCGCACAATACCTGAAGCTTAGAGGCTTTTCTTGGAAGCTTGGCATCAATCACTTCGTCTCCGTGGAGACTCGTCATCAGGTCTCAGGATTGATCCCCCGGATTTGCCTAAGGAATCTCCCTACACCCTTAAACCGGCAACCATCAGCCGGCCGACCTAGCCTTCTCCGTCCCCCCATCGCAGTATTGCGCGGTGCAGGAATATTAACCTGCTTCCCATCGACTACGCCTTTCGGCCTCGCCTTAGGGGCCGACTCACCCTGCGCCGATGAACGTTGCGCAGGAAACCTTGGGCTTTCGGCGAGGGGGACTCTCACCCCCTTTATCGTTACTTATGTCAGCATTCGCACTTCCGATACCTCCAGCACGCTTTACAACGCACCTTCAACGGCCTACGGAACGCTCCCCTACCATGCCTTTACAGGCATCCGCAGCTTCGGTACATGGCTTGAGCCCCGTTACATCTTCCGCGCAGGCCGACTCGACCAGTGAGCTATTACGCTTTCTTTAAAGGATGGCTGCTTCTAAGCCAACCTCCTGGCTGTCTGGGCCTTCCCACATCGTTTCCCACTGAGCCATGATTTTGGGACCTTAGCTGGCGGTCTGGGTTGTTTCCCTTTTGACGACGGACGTTAGCACCCGCCGTCTGTCTCCCGTGATTGCACTTCTCGGTATTCGGAGTTTGCATCGGTTTGGTAAGCCGGGATGGCCCCCTAGCCGAAACAGTGCTCTACCCCCGAGAGTGAGACACGAGGCGCTACCTAAATAGCTTTCGGGGAGAACCAGCTATCTCCGGGCTTGATTAGCCTTTCACTCCGACCCACAGCTCATCCGAATCTTTTTCAACAGATCCCGGTTCGGGCCTCCAGTGGGTGTTACCCCACCTTCACCCTGGCCATGGGTAGATCGCCCGGTTTCGGGTCTACTCCCAGCGACTCAAACGCCCATTTAAGACTCGCTTTCGCTACGCCTCCCCTAGTCGGTTAAGCTTGCCACTGAGAAGTA
>NZ_JBHUHX010000064.1:0-8085 GCF_042682685.1 Thiorhodococcus fuscus | reverse complement strand
TAATCAGCGAGCCGTAAATTTTAGCACATCCAGCGCCCAGCGTGTCAAGAGCTTTATTCAGAGCGTCCCGCCCAGCTCGCTAACACTTCAACGCGCTCCGCGCGTCTGTACCGCTCTACTTTCCAGTCTTTCAGCTCGGCACCGCTGGCCGAGCGAAAGACTGGAAACTAAAGAGGCCAGGAATGATTCCCGACCTCTTTTAATGTGGTAGCGGGGGCAGGATTTGAACCTACGACCTTCGGGTTATGAGCCCGACGAGCTGCCTGACTGCTCCACCCCGCAACAGAAGGGAGAATTTTACGCGCCTTTCTCTAACAACACAAGCGCTAATGCCAAGAAAAAATCAGCGGCGCAGAACCTGAAGGATCTCTTCGAGTTCCAGACGCATCTGGCGCAGGATCTGGTGCGTTTGATCCATGTCGTGCTTGGCGCCCTCGCCACTCAATTGCTGACGAGCACCGCCGATGGTGAACCCCTGATCGTAAAGCAGATTGCGGATTTGACGAACCATGAGAACGTCGTGACGCTGGTAATAGCGCCGGTTACCTCGGCGCTTTACCGGTTTAAGCTGGGGAAATTCCTGTTCCCAATAGCGCAGAACGTGCGGCTTGACGCCGCACAGCTCGCTGACCTCGCCGATGGTGAAATAACGCTTTCCCGGGATAGGCGGGAGATCGCCCTCGCCGAGACCGTCACCACTATCGATCGGTTCCAGCATAGGCCTCCACACGCGATTTGAGCTTCTGACCGGGTCGGAAGGTGACCACGCGGCGGGCGGTAATCGGGATCTCCTCGCCGGTCTTGGGATTGCGCCCCGGGCGCTCCTTTTTCTCGCGCAGATCGAAGTTGCCGAATCCAGACAGCTTGACCTGCTCGCCCCGCTCCAGCGCGGTACGAATCTCCTCGAAGAACATCTCGACGATGTCTTTGGCCTCGCGCTTGTTCAGCCCGAGCTCTTCGAACAGATGTTCAGCCATTTCGGCTTTGGTCAATGCCATACCTTCAATCTCTCAGTCGTGCACCAAATTCGGAGGTAAGACGATCAAGCGTGCGTCTTACCGTTTTCTCAATCAAATCTTCGGTAAGTGTCTGGGAAGAAGACTGTAAAATCAATCCTAAAGCGAGGCTTTTTCGTCCAGAATCGATGTTCTGACCGGTGTAGACGTCGAACAAGATCAGGTCGCGCAGCAAATCGGATGCCTCGGCGCGCACGCAGTCGGCGATCGCCCCGTAGGAGACCGACTCATCGACCAGAATGGCGATGTCGCGCCGAATGCCAGGATAGCGCGAGATCTTCTCATAGCGGGGCAGAACACCCTCGTTCAGTTCCAGCACATCCAACTCGAAGAGGAAGACGTCGCCGTCGAGATCCAGCTTGGCGGCGAGCGAAGGATGCAGCATCCCCATCAGGCCGACCACCCGGCCATCGCGCTCGATGCGGGCACTCTGTCCAGGATGCAGCGCCGGATGCTCGCCCGCCAGGAAACGGAAGGCACCCGGCGCACCAGTCAGCGTCAACAGGGCCTCGACGTCGGCCTTGAGGTCGTAGAAATCGGCCGCGCGCGCCGGCTGCCCCCACTGCTCCTGGGCGACCCCGCCCACGATCAGGCCAGCAATCCCCGGCTCCTGACGCAATCCATCGGGCGTCACACGGAAACGCAGCCCAGACTCGAAGATCCGCACGCGATCCTGCTGGCGTGATTGGTTGTAGAGCGCGCTCTGCAGCAGGCCTGGCCAGAGGCTGGTCCGCATGGTCGAAAGATCGGCGCTGATGGGGTTGGCCAGCTTGAGCGTCTCGACGCCGGGCTCGACCAATGCCTGAATCTCGGGGCTAACGAAGCTATAGGTGATGACCTCGTGGAAACCGCGATCGACCAGCGCAAGACGGGCGCGGTCCAGATCGAAGCCAGCCTCGGGTGCCGACTTGGTCACGGAAGAGGCGCTCGCGCGCGAAACCGGGATGCGATCGTAGCCATAGATGCGACCGACATCGGCGATCAAGTCGACCTCTTGGACCAAATCGAAACGGGCGCTCGGGGTCGTCACCATCCAACCGTCGGCAGTACGCTTCAGATTCATACCAAGACGCTCAAGGATCTCCTCGATGGTCTCGGTCGGCAGCTCCAAACCCAGAATCTGAGCGATACGACGCTCGCGCAACGACAAGGTCCGGCGCTGCGGAAGATGCTTGTCCGAACAGGTTTCCTGAACCGGGCCCGGCATACCGCCGACGATGTCGAGCAGCAAGGCGGTCGCGCGCTCGATCGCACGCACCTGAAGTTCAGGATCCACACCACGCTCGAAGCGATGCGAGGAGTCGGTGTGCAAACCGTAGGAGCGGGCCTTGCCGCTGATGGCAACAGGAGCAAAGAAGGCGCTTTCGAGCAGAATATCCCGGGTCGCGTCACCGACCCCGGACTCTGAGCCACCCATGATGCCAGCCATGGCGACCGCTCGCTCGGCATCAGCAATGACCAGGGTGTCCTCGCGCAGCGTCGCCTCTTCGCCGTTGAGCAGCGCCAGACGTTCGCCGGCGCTGGCCATGCGCACCCGGATCTCACCGGAAAGCTTGGACAGGTCGAAGCCGTGCATCGGCTGCCCCAGCTCCAGCAGCACATAGTTGGTGACGTCGACCACCGGACTGATGGCACGGATGCCGCCGCGACGCAGCCGCTCCTGCATCCACATCGGCGTCTCGGCCGTCGGGTCGATGCCACGAATCACGCGACAGACGTAGCGCGGACAGCACTCCGGGGCGACCAAGTCGACCGGGAAGCGGTCGTTGCAAACGACCGCGACGGGCTCGATCGCAGGTGGCGTCAGCGGCGAGCGGTTGATCACGGCCACCTCGCGCGCGAGCCCGGCGAGGCCCAGACAGTCGCCGCGATCCGGTGTCAGATCGACCTCGATGCACTGATCGTCGAGCGCCATCCAGGCACGAAAATCCTCGCCCAACGGGGCATCGGCGGGCAGCGGCAGAATACCGTCGGAAGACTCGGCCAGCCCCAGCTCCTTGGCCGAACAGATCATGCCGAAGGACTCGACTCCGCGCAGTTTGGCGCGCTTGATTTTGAAGTCACCGGGCAGACAGGCACCAATGGTGGCAACCGGAACCCGCATCCCCTCGGCGACGTTGGCCGCACCGCAGATGATCTGCAGCGGCTCGCCCTGCCCCACGTCGACCGAGCAGATACGCAGCTTGGCCGCGTCTGGATGCGGCGCGATCTCTCGCACCAGGCCAACGAAGACGCCACTGAAGGCAGCTGCTGCCGGCTCGACCGCATCCACTTCCAGACCCGCCATGCTGAGCTGGTCGGCCAATTGCTGGGTATCGACCGGGGGATTCACCCACTCGCGGAGCCAAGCCTCACTGAATCGCATGTCTCGATTTCCCGTCGTCGCTCGCCAAGCCGATCGCGCCTGACGAGAGTGATGAATTCATGATGCCGACCGCAGATGTCGGCGCTCGCCGAATCGGCGTCAGGCAAACTGACGCAGATACTTCAGGTCGTTGTCGAAGTTGAGGCGGATGTCGTCGATGCCGTAGCGCAGCATGGCGAGACGCTCGACACCCATGCCGAAGGCGTAACCGAGATAGCGATCGGGATCGATGCCGACGCAACGGAACACCTCGGGATAGACCATCCCGCAGCCGAGCACCTCGATCCAGCCCGTCTGCTTGCACACCCGACATCCGCTACCGCCGCAGATAACGCACTGGATGTCGACCTCCGCCGAGGGCTCGGTGAAGGGGAAATAGGACGGCCGAAAGCGCAGGGCCAGATCGCGCTCGAAGAAATTGCTCAAGAAATCGTAAAGCACGCCCTTGAGATCGGCGAAGCTGACCTCCTCATCGACCAGCAGACCCTCGACCTGATGGAACATGGGGGTGTGAGTCAGGTCCGAGTCGCAACGATAGACCCGTCCTGGGGCGATAATCTTGAGCGGCGGCGACTGCTCCTCCATCACACGGATCTGGACCGGCGAGGTATGGGTGCGCAGCAGGCGGTCGGCGTCGAAATAGAAGGTGTCGTGCATCGCCCGCGCCGGATGATGCTCGGGGATGTTGAGCGCCTCGAAATTGTGATAGGCGTCCTCGACCTCGGGACCCTCGACCACGGCGAACCCGGAATTGGCGAAGAGACGCTCGATGCGACGCAGCGCACGGGTCACGGGATGCAGCCCGCCGGGCTGCTGTCCACGCCCAGGCAGACTGACGTCGATCCGCTCGGCCGCCAGTCGCACCGCAAGCGAGGCCTGTTCGAGTTCGCTCTTGCGCGTGTCGATGGCCTCCTGAACGGCGACCTTGGCCCGATTGATCTCCTGACCTGCGGCCGGACGCTCCTCCGCCGGCAGAGTGCCGAGCCGCTTGAGCAGCGCGGTCATCTCACCGCTCTTGCCCAGATAACGGACGCGCACCTGATCGAGCGCGGCAAGATCGGTCGCGCTCTCGATTGCCTCGATAGCGGCATCGCGCAGCGCGTCGATACCAAGTCCCGTATGTTCGGCCATACTTTGAGTCTTCCGGCTGGATATCAGGTTCGTCCGTTCGCCTCAAACGAAAAGAGGGAAAGACCGGGGCCTTTCCCTCTTTGTCGCCGGTAGACGCGGACGGGATGGCGTTGGATCAGGCCAAGGCCGTCTTCGCCTGCTCGGCGATCGCCGCGAAGGCAACGCTGTCGTGATAGGCGATGTCCGCCAGCATCTTGCGATCCACCTCGACGCCGGCCAGCTTCAAACCGGCGATCAGACGGCTGTAGGACAGACCGTTGTCGCGGGCCGCCGCGTTGATACGGGCGATCCAGAGCGCGCGGAACTGGCGCTTCTTCTGACGACGGTCACGGTAGGCGTATTGACCAGCCTTGACGACCGCCTGCTTGGCGACCCGATAGACCTTGCTGCGCGCGCCGTAATAACCCTTTGCTTCGTCCAGCAACTTCTTGTGGCGGGCATGCGCCGTAACACCACGTTTCACTCTTGGCATTTAAACTCTCCGGTAACTTAATTCAGTGCAACTGCCTGATCGGTCAGAAAAACCCGATCAGTCGAGCGGCTCGATTAGCAGTAGGGAATCATCCGCAGCGCCATACGCACATCCGACTTATGGATGCGCTGCGGCGAGCGCAACTGACGCTTCCGCTTGGTGCTCTTCTTGGTCAGGATGTGACGCCGATGGGAGGCATTGCACTTGATACCGGAGGCGGTGCGCTTGAAGCGCTTCGCGGCTCCGCGATTGGTTTTCAGCTTAGGCATGGGTCTCGAATACTCCGCTATTTGCTGATGTTATGGATGCGACGCGCACCGGCCCGGTGATCCTCAGGAACGCATCGGGCGCCTGCGGCGCCCGATGCGTTGTTGCCTCTGAGACGCCTCAGCCTGAATCGTCCCGAAGCCGGTATTTCGATCGTCGCTATTTCTTTTTGGGGCCGAGCACCATGACCATCTGACGCCCCTCCATGAGCGGCTGCTGTTCCACGATACTCAAGGCGGCCAGATCGTTTTCGATCCGTCTGAGGAGTTCCAAACCGAGTTCGCGATGGGCATGCTCTCGCCCCCGGAACCGCATGGTCACCTTGGCCTTGTCCCCTTCTTGGAGGAAACGCGTCAGGTTGCGTAGTTTGACCTGATAGTCTCCCTCGTCCGTCCCTGGCCTAAACTTCACTTCCTTAATCTGAACCTGCTTCTGCTTCTTCTTGGCCTCGTTCTTTTTCTTCTTTTGATCGAAGAGAAACCGTCCGAAATCCATCAGCCGGCAGACCGGCGGCTCGGACGTTGGTACGATCTCGACAAGGTCAAGTGCAGCCTCGGCGGCCATATCCAACGCTTCGCGCGTATTGACGACCCCGACCTGATTTCCATCCGCGCCGATCAGCCGGACCTCCGGCACATTGATTTCCTTGTTGACGCGGTTTCTCTTTGGTGCGGCGATAGCAGGTTCCTCCAGAAACACAAATGAACGAGGCGGGGGCGGATCACTATCAAGATCCGCCTCGCGAAGCCGTGCGCTTTAGTGAGTTCGGTTCGCGACCTCTTCGCTCAGACGCTCGATGAATGCATCGAGCTCGAGCGAGCCGAGATCCTGGCCCTGACGATCGCGAACGGACAGCGAGCGGGTTTCGACTTCCCGATCCCCCACCACGAGTAAGTAGGGCACCCTCTGCAGGGTGTGCTCGCGGATTTTAAAGCCGATCTTCTCGTTTCTCAAGTCGGTTTCGACACGGAAGCCTTTGC
Source organism: Thiorhodococcus fuscus (assembly GCF_042682685.1). Taxonomy (NCBI): domain Bacteria; kingdom Pseudomonadati; phylum Pseudomonadota; class Gammaproteobacteria; order Chromatiales; family Chromatiaceae; genus Thiorhodococcus; species Thiorhodococcus fuscus. The sequence goes on along the minus strand of NZ_JBHUHX010000064.1, from coordinate 1,854 downwards.
CGCGCAATACCTTAGCGACTTCCTTGACATAGTCCGACTGGCGATCCGTGATATTGAGCACCACAACCTGAACCGGCGCCAGCCAGACGGGGAATAGACCCGCATAGTGCTCGATCAAGATACCGATAAAACGCTCGACCGACCCCAGCACCGCGCGATGGATCATGACCGGAGTCTGCTTGCTGTTGTCCTCGGCGATATAGTAAGCGCCGAGCCGTCCGGGCATTGAGAAATCGACCTGGATGGTGCCGCATTGCCAAGCACGCCCAATGCTGTCGTGCAGCGTGAACTCGATCTTTGGGCCATAGAAGGCGCCCTCGCCCGGTTGCACCCTGAAGGCCAGACCCTTGCTCGTCAGCGACTGTTCGAGCGCAGCCTCCGCCTTATCCCACAACTCATCGGCGCCGACCCGTTTCTCGGGACGCAGCGACAAAGCCAGATCGATGTCGTTGAAACCGAAATCCCGATAGGTCTCGAACACCATGTCGATCAGTGTCGCGACCTCGGACTGGAGCTGTTCTTCGGTACAGAAGACGTGCGCGTCGTCCTGGGTGAAGCGACGGGCGCGCATCAGGCCGTGCAGCGTACCGGAGGGCTCGTTACGGTGCACCACACCGAACTCGGCGAGACGCAGCGGCAGATCGCGGTAGCTCTTGAGCCCCTGATTGTAGAGCTGTATGTGGCCCGGGCAGTTCATCGGCTTGATCGCATAGTCGCGCTCGTCGAGCTGCGTCGTGAACATGCCGTCGGCGAACTTCTCCCAGTGACCCGAACGCTCCCACAATGAGCGGTCGAGCACCTGCGGAGTCTCGACCTCCTCGTAGCCGTACTCCGCGAGCTTCTCGCGCATGTAGGCCTCGGCCAGGCGGTAGATGACGCGGCCCTTGGCGTGCCAGAAGGCCATGCCGGGCGCCTCGTCCTGGAAATGAAAGAGATCGAGCTGCTTGCCAAGCTTGCGGTGATCGCGCTTCTCGGCCTCCTCCAGACGCTGGAGATAGGCCTTGAGTTCTTTCTTGTCGCGCCAGGCCGTACCGTAGATGCGCTGCAACATGGCGTTGCTGGAGTCGCCACGCCAGTAAGCGCCGGCCACCTTGGTCAACTTGAAGCCGTTTCCAAGCTTGCCGGTACTCGGCAGATGGGGACCGCGACAGACGTCGAACCAGTCGCCCTGACGGTAGATAGAGACCTCTTCGCCCTCGGGGATGATGTCCTCGATGATCTCGACCTTGTAGTGCTCGCCGAGCTCGCCAAAGGCACGCTTGGCCTCCTCGCGATCCCAGACCTCGCGCACGACCGGCAGATCGCGCTTGACGATCTCGTGCATGCGCGTCTCGATGCGCTCCAGGTCGTCCGGAGTGAAGGGCTCGTCGCGGGCGAAATCGTAGTAAAAGCCGTTTTCGATCGCCGGCCCGATGGTCACCTGGGTGTCCGGATAGAGCTCCTGGACCGCCTGCGCCATCACATGGGCGGCGTCGTGCCGCAGCAACTCGAGCGTAGTCTCCTCGTCCTTGCTGGTGACGATCACGAGCTCGGCGTCGCAGTCCATGATATGAGAGGTGTCGACCAGAGCTCCGTTCACGCGCCCGGCGAGCGCCGCCTTGGCGAGACCCGACCCAATCGAGGCCGCAACATCGCGAACGGAGACAGAGTGATCGAACTGGCGTTGGGAGCCATCGGGGAGGGTAATCAGAGGCATCTCGAATCCTGATTTCAGTGGTGATCGATACGAGGGATCACGTGAGTTTTTCTCAGCACGGCCCTGACGTGGCAGAAACTGACTTGACGGACACTCAACAACCACCAGCTAAAGCTGGTGGGTTGAAGCTACGGACTGAAAGTCCGGATACGGGTCGA
>NZ_JBHUHX010000063.1:0-30500 GCF_042682685.1 Thiorhodococcus fuscus | reverse complement strand
GGGTTTGGCTCGCCGAAGCGCGAATCCTGGCTCGGCGGTTAACGACATGATTTTGTAAACACCCTCTAAGGCCGAGTCCGCAGGGGCCTGAACGGCCCGGAGGTCGATCGCTGTCCGTGCCGGCCGGGCGCCTTGGATGCGTCCGGCACGCGACTCAGTTCGAATCCACGATCATTTCTGCCATTCCTTCCGGTCCCCGCTCCCAATATTTCACCGGATCCAGTTCGTACCAGCGGTTGACGATGGTGCAGAAGAGTCGCGCCGTCTGCTCCGCATCGTAGATGGCCGAATGGGCTTCGCTATGGAGCCACTGCATGCCGGCCGCCTTCGACGCCTTCGCCAAGACCGTTTGACCGAAGACCAGTCCGCCCAAGGTGACGGTATCGAAGACGCTGAATGCATGGAATGGGTTGCGCTTGAATCCGGTTCGCTCCACGGCCGCTTTGACGAAGCCCAGATCGAAATGGGCGTTGTGTCCGACCAGGATGGCCCGGTTGCACCCGGTCGACTTCACCGCGCGACGTATCGGCGTGAGGATGCGGTTGAGGGCATCCTGCTCGGAGACGGCGTCGCGGAAGGGGTGGTCGGGATCGATCCGGTTGAAGGCGAGCGCGCGTGGATCGATCTCCGAGCCCACGAACGGCAGGACATGGCAGGCCAGTGTCTGTGCCGGTTCGAGCAGGCCGTCGGGCCGCATACGGATGATGACCGCAGCGATTTCGAGCAGTGCGTGGCGTTGTGCATCGAAGCCCGCAGTTTCCACGTCGACGACGACGGGGAGAAAGCCGCGAAAGCGTTGGGCGATGCCGTCTGGGATCAGGTCTTCGTCTCTCATCGCGACAGCATAAGTGGCGGGGCGAAGAATGCCAAATAGATCCTGTCCCGTCGGTCGCTCGAACATCGTTGGGGGCGCTGTTGATGGCGGTGCGGTGTGATAGCATGCGCCCAATCCGTCGGGAGGGGCGTTAGGCATGAAGGTTGAAGAGATGCGAGGGGAAAGGCGGGCTCGTTTTGGGGCGTTGATCGCGGCCCTGCTGGTGGTCGGCTGTGCCTCGAATCCAGAGCGGGTCGCGGATCCGAGAGATCCTCTCGAACCCTACAATCGCGCCGTCTATCGTTTCAACACGGACTTCGACCGCGCCTTCATGCAGCCCGTGGCCAAGGCCTACCAGGCGGTCACGCCCGAGCCGGTCGACCGAGGTGTCACCAATTTCTTCAATAACATCGCTGATTTCACCTCGGCGGTGAACAATGTTCTGCAGTTCAAGATGTCGCGTGCGGGCAGCGATGTCGGCCGTATCTTCATCAACTCGACGGTCGGCGTGCTGGGATTCATCGACGTGGCCACCAATGTGGGTCTGCCGAGCTACAAGGAAGATTTCGGTCAGACGCTGGGCTACTGGGGCGTGGAGCCCGGCGCCTATTTCGTGCTGCCGTTTCTGGGGCCCAGTTCGATTCGAGACACCATCGGTTTAGCCGGCGATATCTACACGGATCCCCTGATCAATCTGCGAGAGGATAAAGTGCGCTGGGGTCTGGTCGGTCTTCGTGTCGTCGATCGGCGCGCCGATCTCCTGACCGCAGGTCAGATCCTCGAAGATGCAGCCATCGATCCCTACAGCTTTCTGCGCGACGTCTATCTGCAGCGTCGTTTGAGCCTCGTCTACGATGGCAACCCGCCGACGGAGGGCGGGCAAAACGACTTCTGGAACGACGTCGATTTCGACGCTAAAGAGAAGCCGTCGACACCTTAGTCGCGCCGAGCGTCTCCTCAGTCGAGGAGGCGCCATCCGATCGATTCTCCCGCACGTAGCGGAACGACCCGGTTCTCTCCGAAGGCGTAGTCGCTCGGTACCCGCCAGGGTTCGCGGCTTAGCCTGATCTTCGTGCTATTGCGTGGCAGGTCATAGAAGTCCGGGCCGAAATGGCTCGCGAATGCCTCCAGCCGTTCGAGTGCCCCCGCCTGTTCGAATGCCTCCGCGTAGAGCTCGATTGCGGCATGGGCGCTGAAGATCCCCGCGCATCCGCAGCCGCATTCCTTGTCCTGCATCGGATGCGGCGCGCTGTCGGTTCCGAGGAAGAACTTGGGGTTTCCGCTGGTCGCGGCCTCGATCAGGGCGGCGCGGTGCGACTCGCGCTTGAGAACCGGCAGGCAGTAGAAATGCGGACGGATACCGCCGGCCAGGATAGCGTTGCGGTTGTAGAGCAGGTGGTGCGGCGTGATGGTGGCGCCGAGTGTGCCGGGTCCCTCGCGTACGAAATCGGCGGCCTCGCGCGTGGTGATGTGCTCGAAGACCACCTTGAGTCCCGGAAAGTCGGCGACGATGCCCGCGAGGCGCCGATCGATGAAGTGCCGTTCGCGATCGAAGATGTCCACCTCGGCGTCCGTGACCTCGCCATGCACCAGCAGCGGCAGCCCCTCGCGTTGCATCGCCTCCAATGCCGGATAGATCAGTCTGAGATCGGTGACCCCGCTCTCCGAGTTGGTCGTGGCGCCTGCTGGATAGAGCTTGCAGGCGAAGACGGCACCACTGGCACGGGCCTCGGAGATCTCGGACGGCGAGGTGCGATCGGTGAGATAGAGCGTCATCAGTGGTTGGAAGTCGCTCCCTTTCGGGAGCGCCGCGAGAATGCGCGCGCGGTAGTCGAGCGCCTGAGCCCTGGTGACGACCGGAGGGCGCAGATTGGGCATGATGATGGCGCGGGCGAATTGGCGCGCGCTCAGTCGAACGGCGTGCGCCATCGCGGCTCCGTCGCGGACGTGCAGGTGCCAGTCGTCCGGGCGGGTGATCTCGAGTGTCGTGGTTGGATTCATCGTCTCTGCGGTTCGCGTTAAAGGACAGGCCGCCCTGTCGAGAGCGGCCTGTGGTCGGTCGTATTGCGGCCTTGAGGCCCTGGCCCGAGGATCTTGCCGATTCAGTTCGCGTTCGGGCCAGCGGCGGTGATGCGCGGGTCGACCTGATCGGAGAACTTGGCGAAGTTGGCTCGGAACATTCCGGCGAGTTTGGCGGCCTGTGCGTCGTAGGCTGCGCCGTCCTTCCAGGTGCTGCGCGGATCCAGGATTTCGCTCGGCACCTCGGGGCAGGACTCGGGGATCTGAAGGCCGAAGAAGGGGTCTGGCCGAGTCGGTATGCAGTCGAGCTTGCCGTCCAGCACCGCATGCACCATGGCGCGGGTGTGCGGGATTCGGATCCGCTCGCCGACGCCGTAGGGGCCGCCGCTCCAACCGGTATTGATGAGCCAGACCTGGGTGCCATGTTTGGCCAGACGCTCGCCGAGCAGTTCGGCATATCGCTGTGGATGCAGCGGCATGAAGGGCGCGCCGTAGCAGGCGCTGAACACCGGCGAAGGCTCGGTGACCCCCTTTTCGGTGCCGGCGACGCGTGCCGTGTAGCCCGAGATGAAGTGATACATGGCCTGCTCCGGCGAGAGCCGGGAGACCGGCGGAAGCACCCCGAAGGCGTCGCAGGTCAGGAAGAGGATGGCTGACGGATGCCCGCCGATGCCGGTCTCGCTGGCGTTCGGGATGGCGCTGATGTGGTAGGCGCCACGGGTATTTTCGGTCAGCGAATCGTCGTCCAAGTTGAGGTGGCGATCCTCCGACTCGACCGTGACATTTTCCAGCACGGTCCCGAAGCGTTGAGTCGTGGCGTAGATCTCGGGCTCTGCCGTGGGCGAGAGCTTGATCATCTTGGCGTAACAACCACCCTCGAAATTGAAGACCCCGTCAGCGCTCCAACCGTGTTCGTCGTCGCCGATGAGGGTGCGCGAGGCATCGGCCGAGAGCGTGGTCTTGCCTGTGCCGCTGAGTCCGAAGAAGAGCGCTGTCTGGCCATCTGGGCCGATGTTCGCCGAGCAATGCATCGGCAGCACCCCGCGAAAAGGCATCAGATAGTTCATCACGGTGAAGAGCGACTTCTTGATCTCGCCGGCATAGCTGGTCCCGCCGATCAGCACCAGGCGCTTGGCGAGGTTCAGAATGACGAATGTTTCGCTGCGGGTGTTGTCCAGGGTCGGGATGGCGTGAAAGCGCGGTACGTCGATGACGGTGAATTCCGGCGCGAGCGTTTCCCGTTCCTCGGGGGTCGGCTGGATGAAGAGGTTGCGCGCGAACAGGCTGTGCCAGGCGTGCTCCGAGATGATGCGTACCGGCATGCGGTATTTCGGATCGGCGCCGACGAAACAGTCCTGCACATAGACCTCTTTCATTTGCAGATAGGAGGCCAGCCGATGGTGCAGCAGATCGAAATGGGCCTCATCGATCGGCCGGTTGACCTCCCCCCACCAGATGTGATCCTTGCTGCTGGGTTCTTCCACGACGAACTTGTCGTTCGCCGAGCGACCGGTATGGTGACCGGTGCGCACGACGAGTGGACCCAGGTGGGATAGGACGCCTTCGCGTGCCCTCAGCGCCTGCTCGTAGAGCGCAGGCGTCGGTAGGTTCCAATAGACGGTTTCGAGGTTGTAGAGGCCGTTTTGATCGAGGGTGTGTTCACTGTTCGGACGTCCGGAAACACGCATGGCAGAGACTCCAACGAATTCAGCCTGATGAGGCGAGCGAGGGGTGACTGAATCGAGACTACACCATAAAGCGGCCTTGCTAAAACAGACAACGAATGCCGACTGGGGGTTGTTGGATTTTTGTCTGCGCCGCGTCAAGAATTGGCGCTTGGGGCGTGTCACGGGGCGAGACCGAGCCAGGAAGGCTCGGTCGTGCGGGAGCGACTCTATTGCTTGGTTTTGGATGAGGGCGCGTTGTTCGTGCTTTGATTCGAGTTGTGCGTCTTCTTCTGCGAGGACCGGCAATAGCCGGAGACTTGTGAGCCGTTCTGTTTCTCGTACCCCTCGACCCAGCGGCAGTCCATTTTGCCCTCACAGGCCGGTCGCTCCAGGCCCTTGCAGGCCGAGGCGGCGAAGGCGCTCGGGGCTCCGATGAGCGAGGCGGCAAGGATGAGCCGGGTGCCGAGGTTGGCGAGATCGGGCGGGGTTCTGGTCATCGCTATCTCCCTTAACGTGCTCGAACGTATGTTGAGGTTTTCACGCCACGTGTTTTTCGCGGCGCTTCGGCAGAAAATAGCGAATAGCGTACACGCAATCAATGGCCGATGAGACCTTCGTCATCTGGTGTGCAGGTCGAGGCTATTGGGAGGGCGTTCGAGCGGCCAGATCCATGTAATGTCGATGAATGCGCTGAATCTGGGGCTCCAGTGTATCCGGAGCCCCCGCGTTGTCGATGATGTCATCGGCGCGGGCGAGACGCACATTGCGAGGGACCTGGGAGGCGATGATGCGTTCGATCTCGGCGATCGGTAGACCGCTGCGTGTTCGAACCCGTTCGATCTGAACGTCTTCCGGCACATCGACCACAAGAATGCGTTGAGCGAGGATCTGCTGTCCGGTCTCGAACAGGAGGGGGACGACCATGACCGCATAGGGCGTGTCGAGTGCGTCGAGGCGTTCGAGCATCATGCGGCGGATAGGTGGGTGCAGAATGGACTCTAGCCGTTTGCGGGCGATCGGATCCTCGAAGACCCGTTGGCGCAAGGCTGCGCGGTCGAGCCGCCCGTCGGAGTGGAAGACGCCGTCACCGAACGCCTCGCGGATGTCCGGCAGCATGGGGCCCTTATCCGCAGTGAGTTCGCGCGAGAGTTGATCGGTATCGATGACTCCAGCGCCCAATTCGGCCAGACGGTCGGCCACGGTGGTCTTACCGCTACCGATGCCGCCCGTCAATGCAACGATCAGCATACGTAGGATCTATCCAAGGCCGGTCATTCTCAGATAGGTCTCATTGATCTGGTCGCCCCAGATGAGACTGATCCAGCCCGCAGCGGCCAAAAAGGGGCCGAAGGGCAGCGGCTTCCCGGATTGGTGGCGTCCGAAGGCGATCAGCAGCCCTCCCAGGACGGCACCCGTCAGTGCGGACAGCAGGACGATCTGCGGCAGATATTGCCAGCCGAGCCAGGCGCCGAAGAGGGCGAGCAGCTTGAAGTCGCCGTATCCCATGCCCTCCTTGCCGGTCGCGAGTCGAAAGAGCTGAAAGACGGTCCAGAGGCTCAGATAGCCGGCCACGGCGCCGATGATTGCCGAACGATCGTCGGTGAAGAGATCGAACAGACTCAGGATCAGTCCCAGCCAGATCATGGGCAGGGTGAGATTGTCCGGGAGCAGTTGGGTGTCCAGATCGATGAAGGCCAGCGCGATCAGGGTCCAGGTGAGGGCCAGGGCGGCTAGGGTCTGCCAGTCGATCCCGAAATGCAGTACCACGACCAGTGTCAGCAGCGCGGTGAATGCCTCGATCAGCGGATAGCGCGGACTGATTCGGGTCTTGCAGTCCGAGCAGCGGCCACGCAGCAGAAGATAGCTGAGGATCGGAATGTTCTCGTAGGCGCGGATGCGATGTCCGCACGCCGGGCAGGTCGAGGGCGGGCTGGAGAGCGTCAGTTGTTCGTGCAGCGGATGTGAGTCCGCTTGCGTCTCGGCGACGAGTTCGGCGCAGTCGCGCCGCCAGCCTGCTTCGAGGATGCGAGGCAGACGCAGGATCACCACGTTGAGGAAGCTTCCGAGAATGGCGCCGAGTAGAAGGGCGCCGCTGTGGAGCAGCCAGGGGTGCTGCTCCAGCACCAGAATCAGATCATCGATCGGCATGGCTCAAACGACCGCTGCCAGCTTGAAGATGGGCAGATACATGGCGACCACCAGACTGCCGACCAGCCCGCCGATCACCACCATGATCATGGGTTCGAGCAGGCTGCTCAGACTGTCGACCGCGTTGTCGACCTGCTCCTCGTAGAAGTCGGCGACCTTGCCCAGCATGTCGTCGAGCGCGCCCGATTCCTCGCCGATGGCCGTCATCTGGATCACCATGTGCGGAAAGATATCGCGTTGTCTCATCGCCAGCTGCAGCGACTGACCGGTCGCCACCTCCTCGCGCATCTTCATGACGGCATCCTGATAGACGATGTTGCCGGTCGCGCCCGCGACCGACTGCAGCGCCTCGACCAGCGGAACGCCAGCGGCGAACATGGTCGAGAGCGTCCGTGCGAAGCGGGCGAGCGCGGCCTTGTTGAGAATGCCGCCGATGACCGGGATCTTGAGGACCGCCCGATCGACGATCTCACGGAAGCGGCGCGAGCGCTTGAAGGTGTAACTGATCACATAGACTGCAGCGCCGATCCCCAGGAAGATTGCCCACCACCAGGCCCTGATGATATCCGAGAGCCCGATCACCATGAGGGTGAAGGCCGGCAGGTCGGCGCCGAAGCTGGTGAAAAGCTCCTTGAACTGGGGGATCACGAACAGCAGGATGACGACGGTCACAATGATGGCGACCGCGATGACCGCCGCCGGATAGAAGAGTGCCTTCTTGACCTTGCCCTTGATGGACTCGGTCTTTTCCTTGTAGATCGCGATCTTGTCGAGCAGGATGTCGAGCACGCCCGCCTGCTCGCCGGCGGCGACCAGGCTGCACACGAGGTCGTCGAAATAGAGTGGATGCTTGGCCATGGCGGGCGCCATTCCGGTTCCGCTTTCGATGTCGGCCTTGATCGAGAGCAGCAGATCCTGCATCGAGGGGTTCTCGTGTCCACGCGCCACGATGTCGAAGGCCTGTACCAGCGGCACGCCGGCGCCCATCATGGTTGCGAGCTGGCGCGTGAAGACGGCGAGGTCGGCGCTCGTGATCTTCTTCTTGCTGCTGAACAGCGGCTTGGGTTTCGGTTTGACTTTGGTCGGGTTGACGCCCTGCCGACGCAGATCGGCACGGACCGCGTTGATGCTGGGCGCGCGGGATTCGCCCTTGACGCGGGTACCGCGTCGATCCATACCCTCCCAGGTGAATACCCGAGCCTGTTCGGCCTGAGCCTTGGCCTTTGGTTTGACCTTGCCTGCCGTTGCCAGCGCCATCGCGATTACTCCGAGCTAGATTATTCCTTGGTGACCCGATTGATCTCTTCCAGGCTGGTGACCCCCGCCTTCACCTTGCGCAGACCCGAACGACGCAGGTCCGAGACGCCCTCGCGTTCCGCCTGCTCGGCCAATTGCATGGCGTTTCCTCCCTCAAGGATCAGGCGCGAGATCTCCTCGGAAACCTGCATCACCTGGAAGATCCCGACACGTCCGCGGTAGCCCTTGGTGCAGTGTTCGCAGCCGACGGGTCCATAGATTTCCAGTCCCTCGTCGATTTCCTCGTCGGTGAAGCCTTCCTCGCGCAATGCCTCCCGAGGTAGATTTACCTGTACGCGGCAATGGACGCATAGCCGTCTCGTAAGACGCTGGGCCATGATGAGCAGCACCGATGAGGCGATATTGAAGGGTGCTACCCCCATGTTGGCGAGACGCGTCAGTGATTGGGGCGCGTCGTTCGTATGCAGCGTCGATAGCACCAAGTGACCTGTTTGCGCCGCCTTGACGGCGATCTCCGCCGTTTCCAGGTCGCGAATCTCACCGACCATGAGGATGTCCGGGTCTTGGCGCAGGAAGGCGCGCAACGCGGCGGCAAAGGTCAGCCCGGTCTTGTTGTTCAGGTTGACCTGATTGATCCCCGCGACCTGAATCTCGACAGGATCCTCGACCGTGGAGATATTGACCTCCGGTTCGTTGAGGATGTTGAGGGCGGTGTAGAGCGACACCGTCTTGCCCGATCCGGTCGGTCCAGTGACCAGTATCATGCCATAGGGCTTCTTGATCGCGCTGAGAAACGCCTCACGTTGCTCGGGCTCGAAGCCGAGTGCCTCGATGCCAACCTGTGCCGAGCTGGAGTCCAGGATTCGCAGAACCACCTTCTCGCCGTAGAGTGTCGGCAGCGTATTGACACGGAAATCGATGTCGCGCGTGCGGCTCAGTTTGAGTTTGATGCGTCCGTCCTGGGGGATGCGCCGCTCGGCGATGTTCATTCGCGACATGACCTTCAGGCGAGCGGTGAGGCGGCTGGCGAGGTTGAGCGGTGGGTTGGCGACCTCGCGCAGCAAGCCGTCCTGACGGAAGCGGACGCGAAAGAATTTCTCGAAGGGCTCGAAGTGGATGTCCGAGGCGCCGGCCGTGATGGCGTCGACCAGGATCTTGTTGACATAGCGGACGATGGGGGCGTCGTCGATGTTGGCATCAGCATCCTCGGCTGCATCCTCGTCGTCCGTGGCGATCTCGAGTTTCTCGAGCTCGGCGTCCATGAAGTCGCCGATCGTGGTGGTGTCCTGGGCCTCGATCGCGGTTTTGATGGCGGCATTGAGCTTGTCTTCCTCGACCAGGATGGCATCGATCGCCAGCCCGGTGTTGAAGCGGATCTCCTCCAGCGCCTTATCGTTGGTCGGGTCGGAGACGGCGACGAAGAGCCGATTGCCGCGGCGCATCAGCGGCAGCGCCCGATGCTTGCTGATCAGCCGCTCGTCGACCAGGGTCGTGGGGAGATTGCTCAGATCCAGAGCGGTCAGGTCGAGTAGCGGCACTCCGAATTCGTGCGAGGCCGCAATGGCGATGCGCCGGCTATCCAGCAGTCGTTGCTCGACCAGATGACGGACGAAGCCCTTGTTTTGCTGGGCGGCCTCCTCGTAGGTCGCGAGCATCTGCTGCTCGGAAATGAGCTGATCCCTGACCAGCCGCCAGGCCAGGCCGGAAGGTTTGATTGTGCTGGCGTGCTCCGTCGACATTGGCTGCATTTCCCGTCGTGACATCCACGGATTATCCCTCGCCGAGTCCGAGCCGATGCGGTTGGCTTGGTGCTCGTGGGGCGAGATGTTCTGCAGCGAGCTAGTCGAGGCAGGGGAATGTCGATCGCCAGGCCCAGCTCGCGGATCGATCGCTACCCGGTGCGGTTGGTCATTCGAATCCCCTATCGATTGACCGAAAAGGCCAATCTGACATTGTTGGCGACCAAGCCGTTGTCCTTCTGCTCGCTCTCGTTCACATAGAATTCGAGGATGGTTTCGCGATTCAATAGCAGATCCTCCGTGACCTCGTCGGCGAGTTCGTTGGCGTGGCAGAAGACGCTCGTATAGGGCGAAAGCGGCTCGCGGGGGTCGGTAATCCAGAGGTTGGGCGAGATGTCGTTCATGATCCGCAGGAAACCGTAGCCCTTGTCCGGGAACCATTTGGTGCAGACGCCGCGGACGCATGAGGACGGCTGTCCCCATTCGTTGCGAGGCTCATAGGCGATCGGCAGCAGGTCCGGTATCAAAAAGCCGGAATAGAAATTGTCGACCTTCTCCTTGAGTCGGCGCGAGACGTTCTTGAAGCCGATCAGTTCGACTCGGCAGCCGGTATTCTGTAGAGCCTCGACCACTTGGAGAAAATCGCCATCGCCTGTGACCAGCAGGACCTGATCGAGCCGATTGACCTGTAGCATGGCATCCACGGCCATGTCCAGGTCGGCATTGGCCTTGGTCGTGACGTTGCCGTTGTCGTCCGTGTACCGGCGGACCTCCTTGACGGTGATCTTCCAGCCGAAGTCGCGGACCATCTGCTGATAGGTTTGCGCCTTCTTTCTGTACTCCAGATCTTCCCGCGAGCGCTCCACATCGAACGCCATATAGGTGTTGAGTCGTTGCAGAATGCCGCCCTCGCGCGCCGCGAAACGTCGCAACACATCGTAGCGCATCTGGTAACCACCGTTGTAGCGGATGTTTTCGGCGTCGACGAAGACTCCTACTCGAAAATTTGCACCCAAACTAGACCTCGTTCATACAGCGTAAGCAACCAAGCGACTGACCTCTTCAAGAGGTCGGCGGCTGGCCGTTGTGGTAGTGAAAATCCGTTATGGACATCGGGCTTCCCTAGTAGTTCGACGGTTGGGGCCGGCTGGTGGGAGGGGCGGCGGCCTCGACGAAGGACGTGGGGATTGAGAAGGTAGCACAGCGCGACCTGTGGGGTGGAGCGGGCTGCAGGCATCGGAACGTAGGGGGCGCCCGCCGATCCCCCGGATCGGCGGGCGTGCGTCTTAGGCGCCTTAGCGATTTGCGCGGTTATCGATCAGATCGTTCACCACGGTCGGATCGGCGAGGGTCGAGGTATCGCCCAGCGAATCGATTTCGTTGGCTGCAATCTTGCGCAGGATGCGGCGCATGATTTTTCCGGAGCGAGTCTTCGGCAGGCCAGGCGCCCATTGGATGACATCGACCGTTGCGATCGGGCCGATCTCTCCGCGCACCATGGCGACCAACTCCTTCTTGAGTTCGTCGCTCGGGTCGACGCCGGCCATCGGGGTCACATAGGCGTAGATGCCCTGACCCTTGAGGTCGTGCGGATAGCCGACGACGGCCGCCTCGGCGACGTGCGGATGCAACACCAATGCGGACTCGATCTCGGCGGTGCCCAGGCGGTGGCCGGAGACGTTGAGCACGTCGTCGATACGCCCGGTGATCCAGTAGTAGCCGTCGGCATCGCGCCTGGCACCGTCACCGGTAAAGTAGTTCCCGGGGTACTGCTTGAAATAGGTGTCGATGAAGCGCTGATGGTCGCCGTAGACGGTGCGCATCATCGCCGGCCAAGGGTGCGACAGCACCAGCGCACCCTCGCCTGCGCCCTGGATCGGGGTGCCCTCGGCCGGGTCGACCAGCGCGGGAGCGACGCCGAAGAAGGGACGGCTTGCCGAGCCCGGCTTCAGCGGCGTGGCGCCCGGTAGCGGGGTGATGAGGTGGCCGCCTGTTTCGGTTTGCCACCAGGTATCGACAATCGGGCAACGCGCGTCGCCAACCACGCGGTAGTACCACTCCCAGGCTTCGGGATTGATCGGCTCGCCGACCGAACCCAGGATGCGCAGCGATTTGCGCGAGGTCTTTTTGACCGGCTCCTCGCCGGCGCGCATCAGCGAGCGGATGGCGGTCGGGGCGGTATAGAAGATGGCGACGTTATGCTTGTCGACGACCTCCCAGAAGCGCGACATGTCCGGATAGTTCGGGATGCCCTCGAACATCAGCGAGGTTGCGCCATTGGCCAACGGACCATAGACGATGTAGGTGTGTCCGGTGACCCAGCCGACGTCCGCCGTGCACCAATAGACCTCGCCGTCCTGGTAGTCGAAGGTGTATTTGTGGGTCATGGCCGCATAGACCAGATAGCCGCCGGTGGTGTGCAGCACACCCTTCGGCTTGCCGGTCGAGCCGGAGGTATAGAGGACGAAGAGCGGATCTTCGGCATCCATGTCCACGGGCGGGCAGTCGGTGGAGGCGTTGGCCATGGCCTCGTCGTACCAGAGGTCGCGGCCCTCGGTCCACTCGACGTTGCCGCCGGTGCGGCGCACCACCACCAGGGTTTCGACGTTGGGGCATTCCTGCAGCGCGACGTCGGCGTTTTTCTTGAGCGGGATGTGGCGTCCTCCGCGCACGCTCTCGTCGGAGGTGATGACCAGCTTGCACTCGGAATCGAGCACGCGGTCGCGTAACGAGTCGGGCGAGAAGCCGCCGAAGACGATGGAGTGCACCGCGCCGATGCGGGTGCAGGCCAGCATGGCGACCGCCGCCTCGGGGATCATCGGCAGATAGATGCAGACGCGGTCGCCCTTCTGGACGCCGCGTGCCTTGAAGACGTTTGCCAGCTTGCAGACCTCCGCGTGCAGCTCGCGGTAGGTGATCTTACGGTCCTCGTTCGGGTTGTCGCCTTCCCAGATGATGGCCACCTGATCGCCACGGGTCTCCAGATGACGGTCCAGGCAGTTGTAGGAAACGTTCAGCTTGCCGCCGTCGAACCACTTGATGTGCAGATCGTCCGGATTGAAGCTGTAGTCGAGCACGCTGTCCCATTTCTTGCTCCAGGTGACGAACTGCTCCGCCTGTTCCGCCCAGAAACCCTTGGGATCATCGACCGAACGCTGATACATCGCTGCATACTGCTCGGCATTGACATGGGTCTTCGCGGCGATTTCCGCAGGTACTGCATAGACCTTTTCTTCTGACATAGGTGTCATCTCCTCAGCTCTGGGTTGTCATGTGATCGGCGCCAGCAGACCCATTCTATTGTTCAGGTGTGATTGTGCGCTGGCTGCGGGTGATAGCGAATAGTAAACCGGCAAACGCAAAAGTATCTAGCCGTGAACCAGTTCGGTTAGGGGTTTCTACCTATTATTAACAGAGAAACTCGGCGAGTTTCAGGTTTTTTCCATCATCGCGATAGGCGGCCTGCGCAAGGAAAAGCTCGGCTGCAGCGATCGCGTCGCTCAGCGCATTATGGGCGCTGTAACGGGGCAGGTTATAGCGGTGCCCAAGCGCATGGAGGCGCAGGTCGGATGGCTTGAATGGAATCTGGCGCCGCTCGAAGGTCCGGAAGGCCAGTTCCTGGGTGTCGATGATCGGCATCAGCAGCCCCTTGCCCCAGCATTCCTTGCAGGCCTTCGATAGGAAACTCTCCTCAATGTGGGCGTGGTGGGCGATCATCACCTTCCCGGCCAAATGTTCGAGCATCTCTTCCATGACCTCGGCGAGTTCCTGCCCCCGTGCCGATTGATCGTCGGTGATCTGGTGGATCACGGCGCTCGCTTCCGGGATGGCGCGATCGATCCGTACCACGCGGTGGCGCGCGGTCGAGAGATCGACCCGGATGCCGCGCACGGTCACATAGCCGACGCTGAGAATCAGGTCGCGTTTGCAGTCGAGGCCGGTCGTCTCCAGATCGATCGCCAGATACTCGACGTCACGGTAGTCCCGGTTGGCGAGCGGGAATGGCTGCTCCAGATAGCCATGCAACGGTCCCTGAGGGGCGCGGTGCAGGCGCCAGCGTCTTCGCCAGTCGATGAATAGCGGCATCGATGGTCTCTGTGGCGGGCGGCGCTAAGCGAAGCGCCCGGTTTGATGCCGTTGTCCGAGCGACTCCTGCATGGTGTTGATATAGAGGAAGGCATCTTTCAGATGTCCGCGCTCCAAGGGCGACAGCTCGTCCGGCGCCAGGAAGTTGTTCGCTTTGCCTCCCTGGCGTAGTTGACGCGCCTGGTGGCGCATGCGCAGCGTGCCGATGAACTCGAAGGCGTCGATCAGATTTGCGGCGCCGTCCTTGCTCAATGCCCCGCATTCGGCGGCTGCCTGCAGACGCTCGATGGTATTGGTCTCGCTCAGTCCCGCCGAGAGCGAATACACCCGCGCCAGGTCGATGATGGGCACGGTGCCTCGGTGCTTGATGTCGAAGGTATGGTCGTGGTCGCCGCCGTGGATCAGCACGATGTTGCGGAAGAATCCCAAGGGCGGGCGGTTCTTGAGCGCGTTGGCTGCCATGTAGGCGATGAAGATGCGGTTGGTGCGCGAGCGTTGCAGCACGCGCTCCTGCAACTCGCCGAAGAGGTGTTCGGGATCGCGGACTGGGCGCAGGTCGAAGAAGACGCTCGACAGCATGAGCGCCATGGGTTCCGGTTTGAGGATCCAGTTGACGAAATATTTGTTCCAGATGTGCAGCGGCTGGCGCCATTTCGGGTTGGACGCCATCACATCGCCCGGACAGTAGATGAAGCCGCAGGCGTTGAGCCCGTCGTTGACGAATTTGGCGAGTGCGGCGAAGTAGGGCTCGTGCTCGGGTTTGGCCAGGTCCGAGAGGAGCAGGGCGTTATCCTGATCCGAGTGGGACGACTGCTCGCGTCGGGCCTGGGATCCGCCGACCAGCCAGGCGTAGGGCACGGGCGGCGCACCGAGATCGGCCTCGGCCAGCTCGATCAGCCGCAGCGTGATGGCGTCGGTGATGGCGCTGACGGCCTGTCCCACATGATTCGAGGTGGCGCCGGCCGTGACCAGATGGACCTGCAGCTCGGGCACCTTGGAGCTGATTTGCACCAGTGTCTCGACCGAGTCGGCGCGATGGATGTCGCCCACCAGATAGACCGAATTGGCGCTCTGGAAGCGAGTCAGATCCGTGGAGGACAGGAGCCCGGCAACCTGCTTGTCGTCGTCCAGAACCGGCAGGTGGTGGACGTTGAGCCGTGTCATGGTGATGAGCGCCTGGAAGCCCAGCGTCTCCATGTCCACGCTGGTCAGCTCCGAGGTCATGATGTCGCGCACCGGACGGTCCGTCGGCAGTCCGGCGGCGACGCAGCGGTTGCGCAGATCCCGGTCCGTGATCATGCCCGCCAGCCGTTCGCCTTCCATGACGAGGAGCGAGGAGACGTGGTGCTCGGACATGATCGTGGCCGCCTCGCGGATGCTGGTGTCCGGATGCGTGGTGATGGGCGCGCGATTGATCATGTCGCGCACCTTGACCGTCATGAGTCCGGTGCCCGCCGGAGGGGTCTCGATCATCACGTCCAGCGCCTTGCGCAGACGGTTCGAGATGGACTGCTCGAAATGCTCGGCGAAGGCGGTGTGCTCGCGCCTCAGCTGGGTCAGTTCGTCGCAGGGCAATGCATAGACGAGCGTGTCCTCGACAGGGCTGGCCCGATAGTCGATTTCATCGCGATTCGCGCGGCAGTGGATGTCGCAGAGGTCGCCTTCAGCCAGCTTGCCAATCAGCTCTCCCTGCGGGTCGCGCAGCTCGATCGCGCCCTTGCGCAGGATGTAGAGGCACGCAGGGGTTTCGTCGTCGGGTGGGAAGTCGCTTCCGCGCCGGAAATAGCGGATCGAGAGCCGTTTCGGGAGGCGCGCGAGCGTCTCCTCGGGCAGCTGATCGAAGGGAGGGTGGCTGGCCAGGAATTCCTGGATCTCGATCAGTTCGATATCCATCGCGATAGACCCTGTCGTTGCTGTCAAGAAACCTGAAACTGCAGACGAATCACGGCGATTTCAGCGGGGTTGGTCGTCGTCTGGGTAAGGCGCGCTTCAGGTCGCCGCAAAAAGCCCCGCCGAAGCGGGGCTTGTCCAACGTGACGATCAGGCGGAGTGGATCAATGATCCACCGCTGTGCCGGCTCCACGCGGGACGCGGACATCCTCGACCAGATGCTGGATATGCTCCGGCGGAGGCGCGGTTACGGCCGAGACCAGGATGGCGACGGCGAAGTTGACCAGCGCGCCCACGGCGCCGAAGGCGTTCGGCGAGATGCCGAGGAACCAGTCCGGTCCCATCCCCAGCTCGGGCATCAGGAACTCGGTGCCCGGGACGAAGAAGATGCCCTTGTGCTGGAACACGTAGAGCAGGGTCACGGTGATACCGGCCACCATACCCGCGATCGCACCGGAGCGGTTCATCCGCTTGGCGAAGATGCCGAGCATGAGCGCCGGGAAGATCGAGGAGGCCGCCAGACCGAAGGCGATGGCCACGGTTCCCGCCGCGAATCCGGGTGGATTGAGTCCCAGATACCCGGCGACCAGGATGGCCACGATCATCGAGAGGCGTCCCGCCGTCAGCTCAGCCTTCTCCGAGATGCCCTTGGCGATGACGCCCTTGAGCAGGTCGTGCGAGATGGCCGAGGAGATGGCGAGCAGCAGACCGGCCGCCGTGGAGAGCGCGGCGGCCAGACCGCCGGCGACCACCAGCGCGATGACCCAGGCCGGCAATCCGGCGATCTCCGGGTTGGCGAGCACCATGATGTCGTTGTCGACCTTCACCATCTCGTTGCCTTTCCAACCGTAGGACTCGGCCTTGGCGGCGAACGCCGGATCCTTGTCGTTGTAGTACTGGATGCGGCCGTCGCCGTTCTTGTCCTCGTACTGCAGCAGACCGGTCTCTTCCCACTTCTTGAACCAGCTCGGACGCTCGTCGTAGACCAGGTTGCCGGTTTCGGAGCCGATGGGGCCGGTCTGGATGGTGTCCATCAGATTCAGGCGGGCCATGGCGCCGACCGCAGGCGCGGTGGTGTAGAGGAGGGCGATGAAGACCAGCGCCCAGCCGGCCGAGTAGCGGGCGTCGCGGACCTTGGGCACGGTGAAGAAGCGGATGATGACGTGCGGAAGACCTGCGGTGCCGATCATCAGCGACAGGGTGTAGGCGAACATGTTCAGCGTGCTGCCCATCACCTGGGTCGTATATTCCTTGAACCCGAGTTCGGTGACGACCTGATCGAGCTTGCCGAGCAGCGTGAGGCCGCTGGCGCCGCCGTCCGCCATGTAGGCGCCGCCGAGACCGATCTGCGGGACCGGATTGCCGGTCAAGTTCAGCGAGATGAAGATGGCCGGGACCGTGTAGGCGAAGATGAGCACCACGTACTGGGCGATCTGGGTGTAGGTGATACCCTTCATGCCGCCGAGCACCGCGTAGACGGCGACGATGGCCATGCCGATGTAGAGGCCCATATCATAGGGAACCTCAAGGAAGCGCGAGAAGGCGACGCCGATACCCTTCATCTGGCCGATGACGTAGGTGATCGAGGCCAGGATCAGACAGATGACCGCGACGATGCGTGCCGACTGCGAGTAGTAACGGTCGCCGATGAACTCGGGCACCGTGAACTTGCCGAACTTACGCAGATACGGGGCCAGGAGCAGGGCCAGGAGCACGTAGCCGCCGGTCCAACCCATGAGGAACACGGACGCGCCGTAGCCGTTGAAGGCGATGAGACCGGCCATCGAGATGAAGGACGCTGCGGACATCCAGTCTGCCGCAGTCGCCATGCCGTTGGCGATCGGGTGAATGCCGCCGCCGGCGACGTAGAATTCGCCGGTGGTTCCGGCGCGAGCCCAGATGGCGATGCCGATGTAGAGCGCGAAGGTCGCGCCTACGACGCTGTAGGTCCAGAGATCGAGTTCAGTCATGTTTTTCGCTCCACTCAGTCTTCGCCGACGTCGAATTTCTTGTCGAGCCGGTTCATCAGACCGGCATAGACGAAGATGAGAACGACGAAGACATAGATGGATCCCTGTTGCGCAAACCAGAAACCGAGTGGATAGCCGCCGAGCTGGATGGCATTCAATGGCTCGACGAGCAGGATGCCAAAGCCGTATGAAACACTGAACCAAATAAGCAGTAGAACGACTAGAAGACGTAGATTCGCCTTCCAATACTCCGTTCTTTTGTCGCTTGTCATGATGTCACTCCGTAGATGTTTCTTGTCTAAGGAAAGGGCGGGGTGACGGGGCGAAGACCGAACCTGCGGACGCAAGCGGTCATTGAATCGACATGCAGCAGATGTGCCCCCCCATTCGTTTTTATATAGATCCGCCCATCTCTGCCAAATGATCGGATCTCGTCGCATTGTCTGGTCGGTTTCTCGGTTCTGTCAACGCGTTCGACCAAATGAATGTCTGTTCGGATGGTTGGAGATCGCGGATTCCGCGTCGCCGACTTGGGTCGCTTCCGCGCTTTAGATGGAAGGGATCTGTTGTCAAGCGGGCGCGGGTTTCTTAACCTGCAGGGTTTGAGTCCCTGCCGAGCCTTGCTCGCCGCGCCTCGGCGCCCGAGCCAAAGAGTCCTAGAGAGCACCATGCACTATCAGAGCACCCGTGGTGGGATCGATCCCATCGGTTTCGCCGACGCCGTCATGATGGGGTTGGCAACCGATGGCGGTTTGCTGGTTCCCGCCGAGATCCCCCAGGTCACGCCCGATCAGCTTCGCCGTTGGGCCGGCCTCAACTTCCAGGAACTCGCGCTGGAGGTCATGACGCCCTTCATCGGCGACGAGATCCCGCGCGAGGATCTGCGCTCCCTGATCGATCGCTCCTATGCGACCTTCTCGCATCCCGAGGTGACGCCACTGGTCGAGGTGGGCGGGAGCCGCATCCTGGAGCTCTTCCACGGCCCGACTGCGGCCTTCAAGGACGTGGCGCTACAGTTCCTGGGCAACCTCTTCGAGTATCTGCTCGCGCGCAGCGGCGGCCAGCTCAACATCGTCGGCGCCACCTCCGGCGACACGGGCTCCGCAGCCATCTACGGCGTGCGCGGCAAGGAGCGCATCCAGATCTTCATCCTGCATCCCAAGGGCCGGGTCTCGCCGATCCAGGAACGCCAGATGACCAGCGTTCTGGATGCGAACGTGCACAACATTGCCGTGCGCGGAACCTTCGACGACGCACAGAGCATCGTCAAATCGCTGTTCAACGATCTGCCCTTCAAGTCGGCCTATCACCTGGGCGCGGTCAATTCGATCAACTGGGCGCGCATCCTGGCCCAGAGCGTCTACTACTTCTACGCCTGGGCGCGTGTCAGCGGCGGCGATCCGCAGCGGCGTCTGAGCTTTTCCGTGCCCACCGGCAACTTCGGCGACGTCTTCGCCGGCTATCTGGCCAAGCGCATGGGTCTGCCGGTCGAGCGTCTGGTGGTCGCCACCAACCGCAACGATATCCTCACCCGGTTCGTGCGTACCGGCGTCTATGCCGTCGGCGACGCGGTCTACCAGACCCTGAGTCCGGCCATGGACATCCAGATCGCCTCCAATTTCGAGCGCTATCTCTATTTCCTGCTCGACGGCGACAGCGCCCAGGTGCGGGCAGCGTTCGAGTCCATGCGCGAGACCGGTCGTCTTGAGGTCGATGCGGCCCGTCACGACCAGGTCCGGGCCGACTTCGATGCCGCCTCGGCCAGCGACGAGGAGACGCTCGAACAGATCCGCTCCACCTATTCCAGCAGCGGCTACATTTTCTGCCCCCATACGGCGGTCGGCGTGCACGCGGCGCGCGGTATGCGCGATGTCGTCTGTCTCGCCACGGCCCATCCGGCCAAGTTCGCCGAGGCGGTGCAAGAGGCGATCGGTCTGGAGGCGGCCCAGCCGCCGTCACTGCAGGGGCTCATGGACAAGGAGACGCGCTGCACCGAACTGGAGGCCACGCAGGAGGCCGTCAAGGGTCATCTGCGGGCCGCGTTGGGGGACGGCGTTTGAGATGTCTGTGAGTCATCGCCGCGTCTCCATCGCTCGGGGGCGTTCGTTTCATCCTGCGGCGTGCGCGGATCGCGCGCACGCCATTCCCCTTCCTTACGCGAGATCGACCTCATGACCGACGCCAGTCGTTACGTTCGCATTCTGGATACGACGCTGCGCGACGGCGAGCAGACCCAGGGGGTGTCGTTCTCGCCTGCCGAGAAGGTCAATCTCGCCAAGGCGCTGCTGGAGCAGGTTCGGGTCGACCGCATCGAGGTGGCCTCGGCGCGCGTTTCCAGCGGCGAGGCCGCTGCCGTGTCCCAGATCGTCGCCTGGGCCGAGGACAAGGGGCTTGCCGAGCGTGTCGAGGTGCTGGGATTCGTCGATGGCGGACAGAGCGTCGACTGGATCCATGGCGCCGGCGGGCGGGTCATCAATCTGCTCGCCAAAGGTAGCGAGAAGCACTGTCACGGCCAACTCGGCAAGACGCTCGACCAGCACGTGGCCGACGTGCGCGACACCATCGCCATCGCCTTCGAGCGCGGTCTGGCGGTCAACCTCTATCTGGAGGACTGGTCGAACGGCTATCGCGACAGCCCAGGGTATGTCTTCGGTCTGGTCGAGCGTCTGGCCGATCTCGGCGTCGGGCATTTCATGCTGCCCGACACGCTCGGCGTCATGACGCCGGAACGGGTATTCGCCTCCGTATCGGACATGGTCCAGCGGTTCCCGGGGCTCCAGTTCGATTTCCATCCGCACAACGACTACGGGCTGGCCACGGCCAACGTGCTCGCCGCCGCCCAGGCCGGAGCCGCCGCCCTGCACTGCACCGTCAACTGTCTGGGCGAGCGCGCCGGCAACGCCTCGCTGGCCGAGGTCGCGGTCAACCTCCGCGATCAGCTCGGGTTCGAGGTTGGCATCGACGAGAGCCATCTGGCGCGGGTCAGCGAGCTGGTCGAGTATTTCTCGGGTAAGCGTATCGCCGACAACGCCCCCATCGTCGGCGCCGACGTCTTTACCCAGACAGCCGGCATCCATGCCGACGGCGACAAGAAGGGCAGTCTCTATCACAGCCGACTGTCGCCCGAGCGCTTCGCCCGCCGACGCAAATATGCGCTCGGCAAGCTCGCCGGCAAGGCGTCGTTGGCCAAGAATCTGGAGCGGCTGGATATCCATCTCTCGGAGGAGAACCAGCGCAAGGTCCTCAAGCGTGTCGTCGAATTGGGCGACTCCAAGAAGACCATCACCACCGAGGATCTGCCCTTCATCATCGCCGAGGTGCTGGAGAGCAAGGATTACGACCACGTCGAGCTGCTGGCCTGCAGTATTTCATCCAGCCTGGATCTGGGCTCGATGGCCACCATCAAGATGCGTCTCGAAGATCAGGTCTACACGGCGTCTGGAACCGGCAACGGGGGCTATGATGCCTTCACCAGCGCACTGGGCAAGATCCTCAAGAAACAGGGACTGAATCTGCCCGCGCTGTCCGACTTCGAGGTGCGTATCCCCAAGGGCGGTCGTACCGACGCGCTGACCGAGTGCAGCATCACCTGGCAGACCGACCGGGGCGATCTGCGCACCCGGGGCGTCCACGCCAATCAGGTCTTCGCCGCCATCGGCGCGACCGTAAGGATGCTCAACATCCTGATGCATCGGGCGCTGGCCAAGGAGAAGGCGGAGACTTCGACGCCGGAGATCGCCGAGCCGCTCTGCTGACGCGTGTTCGAGTCGTCTGGTTCGGGCGGCCCTATCCGTCTCTGTCGTTTCGCTTCGGTGGAAGCGGCGAGAGCCAGCCGATGCCGACCAGGAGTCCGCCGACGGCGAGGAAGGACACTATGCGCTCGATGGTGCCGCTGGCTGCAAGGTCGATCGCGAACAGCTTGAGGACCACGGCCGCGAACAGGAACGCGGCCGTCATCCACAGCGGACGCGATCCGCGCCACCGAGCGGCCAGCAGCAGGCCGACCCCCGTCAGTCCCCAGAGCACCGAGATCGAGGTCTGTACCAGATCCGATCGGAAGAGTGCGTGCGCGCTGTAGCCGATCCCGCCGAAATGATGCAGTGCGCGCAATAGCATGAGGTTGATCCAGAGGAAGGCCAGGCCGCCCAGCAGGCCCCAGAAGAGCCGGTCGTCGCGCCAGTGCGAGGCAATGACGCCCTGTTCCGCCAGTCCGATCCACCAACGTGCCAGGACCAGGAGCACGAGCCCCGTCATTGCATCGACCGGATTGAGCACGGGGATCCAGGGTAGGGAGCCGGTTCCGCCAGACGATTCGGCCGACCAGAGCGCCCAGAGCAACAGCCCCACCGCCAGCACGCCACCGACCAGAACCCGATAGACCAAGCGCCAGTCGCCGATCGGCCAGAAGCCTGCCTTAGATACCAGGTGCAGCCCGAGCAGCGGGACCAGCGCGATGGCCGCGACCCTCCAGCCCTCGACGGCGCCGAACTGTTCGAGCAGACGCCAGCTCGTCTCCCATTGCATCAGCGCCACCAGTAGCAGTGCGAGCGCGGCATGGCTCCAGGGCAAGAGGGCATGGCGCCCGCGTCGTTCGCTGCGCCAGAGCGTCAGATAGGCCGCTGCGAGGAAGAGCGGCCAGGCGAGCATTCCTCCCGCCTCGGCCGGATGCGATAGCCTGTCCAGGCTGACGGCGAGGGCCGCCAGCCCGATCAGCGCCCCTGCGCTCAAGGCGCGATCTAGACGTCTCCAGGACAGCAGGCTCACCAGCAGTTCGGCGGTCAGGAGCGATCCGGTGCCGTACCAGAGCCAATGTGCGGCGAAGGCATCGGCCGGGTCGATGCGGTTCAGCTCCAGCACGCCGGCGCCGAACCACCAGGCCAGGCCCCAGAGCAGAAGCCAGGGCGCGCCGCCCCATTCCCAGCGCGCCCGCTTCGTCTCGCAGCGGTCGAGCCAGTAGGCGCTGACGAGGCTCGCGATGCCGATCATGGCCGAGGCGAGATAGGCAGCATTGGCGAATGGATGCGGTGTCGCGTAGGGCAGACCGGCGATGAACGCGAGCGCGGCGCCCGCTTGGAGCAGCAGCCCGAAGGCGCGCGCCAGCGGTCGTCCCTGGCGTGCGCCGATCCAGACCAGACCCGCGCCTTCCAGCGCCCAGGCGCCGGCCGTGGTCTCGGCGGCCAGGGCGAAGGGGATGGCGATCGAGAGAAAGATGATGCCGAGCACCAGGAATGCCTGGGCGAGCAGTTCGAGCCCTTCGCTCCGCAGCCGGCGTACACCACCGGAGAGCGCCAGATAGAACAGCCCCATGGCGAGGGCGGACCAGGCGATGCCGTATTCGAAATGACGGACCAGCGCGACCTGACAGGCAAAGCTCAGGATCGGCGTGCCGAACAGCAGCGTGGCATCGACATAGCCGCGCAGACGTGGCGGCTGGCGCAGTGCGTGGAGCACCGTGATGGCGACATAGAAGAGAAAATAGAGCGCCAGAAAGGGCTCGGTGCTCGCGAAGCGATCGGGTGTGTAGCGCAGCACGCCCCAGGCGACCGCGATTGCGAAGGTGAAGGCGAATCCGAGCAGGTTCAGCGCGCGCCAACTGCGAAACCAGGCGACCGCCAGAATGGCGGCGTTGAGCAATGCGTAGTAAGCGAACAGTGCGACATGGTCGTCAGTGCCCGCGTTGCCCAGGATCGGGGCGAGGAATCCGCCGGCGAAGCCGAACCAGGCCAGCGAGGGTGCGTTTTGGATCACCGCGAGTCCGGCCGCGCCCAGACCGATCGCGGTCAGCGCGGCGAAGGCCGGTCCCGCGCCGAGCAGATGGGCGAGCTGGTGACTGCCGTGGATCGCGAGATAGAGGATGCCGATCCCCGCGCCCTGCAGCAGCAGGGCATAGTCGCGCCGACCCTTGCGCAGCCGCCAGCCGAGCCCGAGCAGGGCCGCGCCGCCCGCCGCTACCGCAGCCAGGCGCAGTTCGAGCGTGAAGCTCAGCCACTGCTGGTCGACCGCGTATTTGATGAGAAAGGCGACGCCGAAGAAGACCAGCAGGATGCCGACGCGCACGAAGAGGTTGCCGCCGAGGAACCAGTCGCGGACCAGCTGGATGAACCCGAGGATGGGGTCGGGGCGCGGCGCCGGGCGCGTAGCCTCGGGTTTCGCCACGGTCGGCTCTGGCGTCGTCTGCCAGTCGAGGTCCAGCGAGAGCGGTTCGCTGTCCGGTTCTGACGCCTGCTCGGCCGTCGTCGGCTGCGTGGGTTGCGCTGCGGCCCGATCCGTCTCGGTCTGGGTGCTTGAGGACGCGCCCGGTGCTGGCGCGTTACGCAGTCGGGCGATCTGTTCGCGCAGGTCGTCGACCGAGAGGCTCAGCGACAGCTGGCGGCCGAACAGCAATCCGATCAGTCCGTACAGCAGCGGTTCGTCGCTCCAGAGACCGAAGGCGAGCCCGGCGAGCGAGAGCACGAGCGTGAGTAGGACATCTCGGATCGGCATGGTCGTTCACCTTCGAAATAGGGGCTCACGACAGCATAGCCGCTCCCGTCGGTCTCGGGTCCATGCCCGCATCGGCCGGGCGTTTCGCTTCGGTGTCAGGCATTGCCTTTTGCTCGCGACCCGCGACAATAACCGCGCATCCCCGTCGTCAATCAGGAAATTCAGCCCATGAATCCAGAGAAGGTCGTCTTTGGTTTTTTCATCGTTCTCGCACTGACCCTCAATTTCGGCTTCTTCGTCGGGGAGCTCGACAATCCGAATCATCATCATGCCTGGGAGCTGTTCGCGGTGGTGGTCGTCAACATGGTCGCCACGGTCCTCAAGTTCGGCGATCGCAGTCAGATCGGGGCCGTACTGCTGT
This sequence comes from Thiorhodococcus fuscus, assembly GCF_042682685.1. Taxonomy (NCBI): domain Bacteria; kingdom Pseudomonadati; phylum Pseudomonadota; class Gammaproteobacteria; order Chromatiales; family Chromatiaceae; genus Thiorhodococcus; species Thiorhodococcus fuscus. Next base: position 6,066 of record NZ_JBHUHX010000063.1, on the reverse strand, counting down.
CCACCAGCCTGGTCGCCATGCTGCAACTGTTGGCCGCCACTCTGCTGTGGACCTTCTCGGTCTACGCGACCGATGCCGGATTGACCCCTTCGGTCATGGCCAGCGTCGTCTCGCTGTCCGGCGGCGCCATGATCGCCAACGTGGTGTCGGTCGTCTTGCTGGTGATCGAGACCGTGATGGTGCGTCGCTGAGGGCCGTCCGCGCCACACCCATGGATACCATCTTTTTCCTCGTCCTGCGGCGGATGCGCGCGCCGCTGCTGATCCTCATCGTCGTCTATGCCGTCGCCATGGCGGGCATGGCGCTCATCCCGGCCCAGGACGCCGACGGTCGTCCGACCAGCATGAGCCTGTTTCATGCCTTCTATTTCGTCAGCTACATGTCGACGACCATCGGTTTCGGCGAGCTGCCCAATGCCTTCACCGATGCCCAGCGGCTGTGGGTCTCTCTGACCGTTTTCTCCACCGTGGCGGTCTGGATCTATGCCATCGGCAACCTGATCGCGCTTCTGCAGGACACCACGTTGCAGCGGGCGATCGCCGAACGTCGATTCCGTATGCGGGTGCGTGCGCTCTCGCGCCCCTTCTATCTGGTCTGTGGTTATGGTCAGACCGGAAGCGCCTTGGTGCGCGGACTCACCGACCGCCATCTGCAGGCGGTCGTGATCGACGTCGACCCGGACCGTATCAATCTGCTTCGGCTCGACAACCAGCGCGAGTTCGTACCCGCGCTCTGTGCCGACGCCCGCAGTCCGGCGGCGCTCGAATCGGCCGGGCTGAGCCATCCGCTGTGCCGGGGTGTGGTCGCCCTGACCAACGTCAACGAGGCCAACCTCAAGATCGCCATCGCGGCCAAGCTGCTGCGGCCCAAGATCAAGGTCATCTGTCGCGCCGATTCGCACGAGATCGAGGCCAACATGGCCTCCTTCGGCACCGATCATATCTACGACCCCTTCGATGCCTTCGCGCTCTATATCGCCACCGCCATCCAGGCGCCCTGTCAGACCCTGTTGGTCGACTGGCTGTCCGGATTCGGCGGCGAGGCGCTGACGGAGCCACGCTATCCGCCCACCAAGGGGCTCTGGGTCATCTGCGGCTACGGACGCTTCGGCAAGGCCATGTACCAGCATCTCAAGGGGCAAGGGTTCGAGCTGTCGGTCATCGAGGCATCTCCGCACAAGACCGGGATCCCGCCCGAGGGTGTGGTCCATGGTCGCGGCACCGAGGCGGTCACCCTGGAGCAGGCCGAGATCCGACGCGCGGTCGGGCTGGTGGCCGGGACCGACCACGACGCCGACAATCTCTCCATCATCATGACCGCGCTCGATCTCAACCAGGATCTGTTCGTGATCGCGCGCGAGAACCATATCCAGAATCAGGAGCTGTTCGATCGTGTCGGGGCGCACGCCATCATGAACCCCAGCACCATCATCGCCAATCGTATCCGCATCCGTTTGGTCACGCCGCTGCTGGCCGAGTTCTCGACCCTGGCGCGCTTCCAGGACGAGGAATGGGCCAGTCAGTTGGTGAGTCGCATCATCGCCCTGATCGACGAACGCATGCCCTACGTTTGGGAGGTCATGGTGGACGAGGAAGGCGCCTTCGCCCTGCATGATGACGAGATGCGCCATCTGGTTGTGACGCTCGATACGCTGCTGCGCGACCCCAGGGATCGCGATCAGCGGTTGTGCGCCATTCCGCTGTTGCTGATCCGCGATGGCGAGCGCTTTTTGCTGCCCGAGCTCGGCGAGCGGCTCGAACCTGGCGACCATCTGCTCTTCTGCGGTCGCGAGGAGGCGCACCGACGCATGGACTGGGTGCTCCAGAACATCCATGCGCTACGCTATGTCGTGACTGGGGAGTCGCCTCGCGAGGGGCCTATTTGGCGCTGGATTGCGGCTTGGCAACGACTTCGATGATGGCATACTGGACAATTGTCGCTCGCCTACCATAAGGAGGAGGCACATGCATGCGGTCATGACCAATCTCGCCCAGGACCACGCGCGTCTCACGCGCGTGCTCGATCTGCTCCAGGGACTGCTCGATCGGTTCCATGAGGGCGTCGAGCCCGACTTCGAGCTGATGCAGGAAATGGTCGAGTACATCGGCACCTACGCCGACATCGTCCACCACCCGACCGAGGACATCATCTTCCGGCGCGTGCTCGAAAAGGGCGCCGGCCAGCACGACGTCTTCGATGTGCTGATGCGTCAGCATGCGGGCCTGAGCGCCGTGAGCAAACGCTTCAGCAAGTCGCTCGAAGGCATTCTCAATGAAGAGGTGCTGCTGCGCGAGGATGTCGAGGCCAACGGCCGCGAACTGGTGGCCACCATGCGCGCCCATCTCCAGCTGGAGGACGCGGAGGCATTCCCCATCGCCCTGCAGTATCTCGACGACGACGACTGGGTTGCGATCGAAGCCGAGGCACCCGTCGCCGAGGACCCCCTGTTCGGCACTCCAGACCCCGTCCGTTTCCGGGCGCTCTATCGTTGCCTCTACGAGCAGGCTCATAGCCCCGAGAGTTCCGAATGACCTTTGTGGATACGCCTGACTATCGACACGATAGCCAAGAATGCCTCGGCATTCTGCTCGTCAACCTGGGGACGCCGGACACGCCGAGCGTCCCCGACGTTCGGCGCTATCTGGCCGAATTCCTCTCCGATCCGCGTATCGTCGAGATGGCGCGCCTGCCCTGGATGCTGCTCCTGCACGGGGTGATCCTGCGCACCCGCCCCGCGCGTTCGGCCAAGGCCTACCAATCGATCTGGACCCCGGAAGGGTCGCCCTTGCTGGAGATCTCACGGCGTCAGAAGACCGCGTTGCAGGATCTGCTCTCCCAGCGGTTCGGCGGTCCGGTGCGGGTCGCCCTGGCCATGCGCTATGGCAGCCCCTCGGTCGCCGATGGCCTGGGCGAGCTCAAGGCCGCCAATGCGCGGCGGGTGCTGGTGTTTCCGCTCTATCCGCAGTATTCGGCCACCACCGTCGGTTCGGTCTTCGACGCCGTTACCGAGGAGCTGCGGCGTTGGCGTTGGCTGCCGGAGCTGCGCTTCATCAACCAGTACCACGACGAGTCGGGCTACATCGCCGCCGTCGCCGCCAGCATCCGCGCCCACTGGGCCGAACACGGCCAGGCCGAGCGGCTGCTCTTCTCCTTCCACGGCATCCCCAAGGAGTATTTCGAGAAGGGCGACCCCTACTACTGCCAGTGCCAGAAGACCGCGCGCCTGATCGCCGCCGAACTCGACCTGCCGCCGGAGCGTTGGCTGCTCTCATTCCAGTCGCGCCTCGGCAAGAGCGAATGGCTCCAGCCCTACACCGACGCCACACTGGAGGCGTTGGGTGCGCAGGGCATCAAATCGATCCAGGTCCTCTCGCCCGGATTCTCGGTCGACTGTTTGGAAACGCTCGAAGAGATGTCGATCGAAAACCGCCACCTTTTCCTCGAAGCTGGCGGCGAGTCCTACAGCTACATCCCCTGCCTCAACGACAACCCCGACCACATGCAGATGCTGGCCGACCTCATCCTCCGCCATTGCAGCGGCTGGCCAGAGGTCCAAGGCTCAGCGATCGACGCCGCCGGTCTCGCCGAACGCGCCGACCGGGCACGCCACATGGGCGCCAAAGCCTGACCCAAAACAGGCGTTTCCCATCGGGAAACGCCTGCCATCACCCTCACCATCCCTTCAGCCGTAGGGCGGAATAGCGCAGCGTATTCCGCCGAATGGAAGTGGCTACCCAGCAGTGGAATACACCTACTACTCCACCCTGCACGGGCTATTCGGCGCGTTTAGCCAAAAATCCCGAGCTGTCGCCCATGTGGAATTTAATCACTCCTTCGATGGTCTGCTCGTCTTTCAATTTGATCCAGCCGGAGCCTGATGCAGCATCGGATTCGTCGCTTCCGCTCCATGTGAACTCAAATCTCTCCGTTTCATCACTTCTGATGATCTTGCCATCAATGTCACCGAAAACCAGTCCGAACTGAAATTCGCCCGTCCCGCTCTTGCCGATTGTGATATAGGCGCGGACTTCCATGTTGAAGTAATCATCGTCCCAGATTTCCATTTCATCGATGTACCAAGTGCCAGTGTATTTCATCGCCCCTTGCTAGCCTTAAAAAGTTGTCATTTTGGTTTTTGATTTATGAATCGTGCAAAATAAATCCGTCCCCTTTTCCGTCCCCTTTTCCGCACGGGCGAAGGGTTTTTATCGATGAATGCGGTCGCTTAGATAATGCAGACCCAGCAGAGTAGTTACTAGCAAGTTGCTGGTGCTAAAAAGATAAGAAAAAATAAATACGTCTCGAGTTAGCCATTGCCATGCGCTCGGAATGATTGCTCGAAAGTTTTCTGCTAGAAGTTCCGCTCCTGCGCCAAGAAAATAGAGTCCGAAGGAGAGGAATGCGAGATAACCAAACATCATAGATAAGAAGCGCCTGCGGGTTAGTGGAACTGGCGTCACTGGTCCATTATGTCTTTCTCGCAAAACGAAGGGCTCTCCTTGCATTGGAAGGTCCATGCCTTCCCTATCAAAGGTTGCCACTGCAGCGAGTGCTGCAATGTAGAAACCGACCAAGATCTGTAACAAGCCGGTGAATATAGAGATAAGTCCTTTTTCTCCGAACAATGGGACTTCGTAAGGCAATGCCTTCAGAGCGGCAATTTCGATTATTGCGATAAGCAGTGGAACTAGCCAATCTAGCCACTTCTTGGCCGAATGCTCGATTCGGAGATATCGCGCTGGCGTGAACAGTTGGGGGATTACCGCCCAGAAAGACACGTTAAGCCCTCGATCGTGATAGTCCTTCTAGCATCTGCGCTTCAAGGGAGGGGACAATATCCTCGTGGCATTGCGCGAGAGACTCGTTTGTCATTATTTGTAGGGATTTGCCTATAAGCGAATCGGCTATATCTGTTCTGTTCATTCCCATTGCGCCGGTTTTTTGGCGGCCTCCTTGGTTTTTGTAGCGTATCTTGAGTTCATCATATCCTTCATCGCTGTAGCGATGCATAAGCTCATTGATTCTATCAAGAATATTAGCTTGATTTCTCGCCTGGAGAACGAGTATTTGCTTAGATTCCTCAATTGATGGGCATTCGTCTATGCCGTGGCCTCTGGGGAAATGTTTGTAGAACTCAATGAAGGTTATAGTGCTTCCGCTTCGCACCTCTTCGGCCAATGTGGTGTCAGCTAGTAAGTGTAGCTCAGTGACAGGGTGATATCTTCTGTAGCGTCGGCCTTCGGTTTCGTCTGGCCATTCCCAAGAGGTGGCGATCGTCTTAAACTCTGATCGTAAAAAAGGCTGCAAAGTGCTTCGGCCAATGCCTGGAACCTCTTCCAAGAGCAGAATGTACTGGGGGAAATCTGACTGATCCACTCTGGGGGAAGTCGATAAAACTGCGTGAGCTGATACCGCTACTCCCTCGCCATCCAAGAGCGGGTCATGTCGAACAACGCCCGAATCCAGTTTAGCGATGCTAGGCGCCGACATATTCGCGTTGATGTATTGGATGAGAAAGACAAGCGCCTGCTTATCTGGATGTTCCTTAATTTTGGTGACACGAATCGCTGAGCTTCCGTTATCGAGTGTTTTCGCCGCTTCGCCAGCTTGCACTCGAGTCTCCCAGCTGGGAATCAAGTCGCTAATCTGAATTGGTGGCGCGTGCTCTGGGTTTGTCCGAAGATGGAGTTCATTGAATTGAATCCAACGCTTATCTTTAGCCAGCATCAATGACTCCCTTGAGATTTTTGGTCCTGAAGAAGGATGTCTTAGTCCTATTGCATCAGTGAGTGCTGATGCGTAATCCTCGGCCAGCCCTAAACATCCCCCGCCCGCCAGATTACCTGTCCGATCACACGCGCAAGATCGGGGCCAGGTCTTGTATTCAAGCAGGCTTGCTATTATGGCGGAATCTGGCGCTTTCCAAGTTCGGTAGACAGAAACGGCACTAGCGATCGGATTCGCTGGGTCCATTAAGCGCACACAGCTTAATCCTAAATGTCAAGTCCCCGAAGATTGTATACGCGTTTTTTGAATAGTTCGGGGCGTTTCTCAGCCCAGTCCTTG
>NZ_JBHUHX010000062.1:0-125497 GCF_042682685.1 Thiorhodococcus fuscus | reverse complement strand
TCTGCTCCAAAATATCTCAGGAAAAACAACGCACCATCGTACACTCAAAGTTCTGTGTAATGGGATGGGATGAACGGTGGTAGCTCTAGCCGTCCAGGTCTTGGGGTCATCCCCCCTGGGGGAATGGGTAGACGTTGGCTTCGGGACTTGCGAATTGCGCTAACCGAAAGAAAACAGATCGCGGACTTTATTGGTTATAAAGACTCAGACGGACTTCGATTACTTTGGCTAAAGTCGTGGGATGATGCAGCATCTCTACCATTTAGCTCACTTGATCCATTTTTCATTGAAATCTGCCGAAGGGTACGATTGACCGTAAAAGGTGATCGAATCTCTGCGCAACGCGCGACAAGCAAGGCATGTCGCATTTCGAAAAACGAATCGCGTGACCGCAAAGGTAACACTGGCGATTTGTGGGCGCCTGTGAAGTCAGCCTCTGGGGAGTCACTGGGTGTCTCTGGAAACGGCTTTCATTACAGGCGCATGGTCGAGCTTCTGTTCGGCTCTGAATATCGAAAGCCTCCAGCACAAGTCGTTCGTATCGATGACGCTGTCTCGGGGTTGACAGTTGTTGCAAGGGCGGTCGCAGGTGGGCAGAGCAAAACCGAGGGCTACCACGAACGGCGGATACCCATCTCCCCGAAGGTTCACGCCTTCATGATCCAGAAGAAGACCGATGGGCTCGCGAAGATCGCCGAGGAGCGGGTCTCGGACATCAGCAAGATTCGTGGGGTGTTATGGACAGCCTTGGCGACCCTCTTCGAGAACGGCGCGCCGAAAGACAAATTCGGTGACAGCGCCAAGGACAAGGCCAATCTCTTCGCCAGGCCATTCGAACACTTCGAGGACTCGCGTTTCTTCGACGGCCCGCTCGGACTGAATGAGTAGATCGAATCAGAGCAGCCCGGGGATGTTCGTCTGAGCTGGTATCTGGACATGGCCGAGCGCGCCGAGTCCATTCTCACCGATGCCTTCGACTCAGGACCGCGCAGCGGTGAGCAACGCTATCGCGCCCGTGCCTCTGCCATGAGCCGATTGCATGGCGGACTGCGCAGCGACAAGACTCTGCCAACCCTGGCCCACTACTACAAAACGCAACAGGCCACCAAGGAGACATCGCATGTCCAGCCCTGAGACTGAGCCCCAAGCACCCGCCAGCGCGGAACGCGAACAATCGCCTATCGCCAAGCTCGCCCAACTCATCGGGCAGGCTGCCCGCTTCAACGGCGACCTCTACGGCCTGGGTAAAGGCGAGAAAGCGGCGTTGGCTCGCTTGGATCCAGACGGCGAGATCCGCCCGCATCAAATCGCGGCCTTGGCGCGAGCGCTCATCCATGCCGGTCTCGAACCCGAGGGCTGGCCGCCGGAAAGCTGGCGCCGGTGGGCCTTGATCGCTCACGGCATGGCGCTGGCCGGTCACGCCAGCGGCTCGCTCGGAAATCAGCTCTGCGCGGCCGGGGTATCGGAGTCGCGGGTGACCAAGCTCCTCACCTCCCGAGGCGATGCCTTTCGTCAACTCCTGCCGCGCCTGCTGCGCCTGCTCGCGTCGAAGGAGGTCGCCCCGAACTGGCATGAGCTTGGCGGACTGATCCTGTCCGAAGGTCGGGATGAGGAAAAGGCGGAAGCCATCCGCATGCGCATCGCCGGCCGCTATTTCTCCGCGCTCGCCAAATCCAGCCAAAAAGCCGCTTGAATGACCGACAAGGAACTGTAACGCCATGACGACTCAGCCGCGCTTCATCCAGATCCACACCCTGCACACCTATCCCGCCGCGCTGATCAATCGCGACGACGCTGGACTCGCCAAGCGCTTGCCGCTGGGGAACGCCATGCGAACCCGGATCTCCTCGCAATGCCTCAAGCGTCATTGGCGAATCGCCGACGACCGGTTTGCCTTGTCGGAGCTGGCGGTTCCGATGGCGATCCGCTCGCGGGGGACGCTGGAGCTGATCCGCAAGCGGATCGTCAAGGGCGGTGTAACCGAGACGCTAGCCCAGGCGGCGGTGGAAGCGTTGCGCAACGGCGGTCTGGTCGACAGGGCAGGAAAGGAAATGAAAGGCGTAGATGCGCTGCATACCGGACAGGCGGTGCTGATGGGCAAGGCCGAAATCGATTATCTGGTCCAGCGCTGCATCGAGTCAGCCAGCGCGAGCGCCGACGAAAGTGCAGTACGTACCGCTGTGACCAAGATGCTCAAAGATGAGAAGAAGAACATCGAGGTGCTCAAGCATGGGAGCGGTCTGGAATCCGCCCTATTTGGTCGGATGGTGACATCCGACGTCCTCACGAGTCGGGATGCAGCGGTTTACGTGGCCCATGCCTTCACGGTACATGAGGCGCAGGTCGAGAACGACTATTTCACCGTCGTCGACGATCTCCTTCAGGAAAGCGGCGAGCTGGGATCGGCGGGCATCTTCGACACCGAGCTGGCCTCGGGGCTTTACTACGGCTACGTCGTGGTCGATGTGCGCCAGCTGGTCGAAAACCTGGAGGGGATCGCGGCCAAGGACTGCTTCGCTGCCACGACGCCACCGGAGAAGCGCGAGTTGGCCGGCAAGGTCGTCGAACATCTCCTGCACCTGATCGCCACCGTCAGTCCTGGCGCCAAGCGTGGCTCCACTGCGCCCTTCGACTGGGCGAAGTTGATGCTGGTCGAGGCAGGTGATTGGCAACCCCGTAGCCTGGCGGGGGCCTTCCATGATGCCCTGCCGCTGTCGGCGAAGGACGGTCGGTCGATTCGCGAGCGCGCCGTGGCATGCCTGAGCAGCGAAATAGCCAAGATGGATGAGGCCTACGGCGCGACCTTGACCCGCCGCGTGATGGCGCTTGATCCGGTCGAGATTCCAGACGCTCAACGCCTGAATCTGAGCGCGCTCGCGACCTGGGCCGCAGAGTCGATCACAACAGGGGAGTGCTGACATGCCTCGCCACCTACTCCTGCGGCTGGAGGCGCCGCTGATGGCGTTCGGTGGAGAAACCATCGACAACTTCGGCATCATCCGCGACTTTCCTGCACTGTCGATGGTCACCGGCCTGCTGGCCAACGCCTTGGGCTGGCGGCGCGAGGAAACAGCGAGACATAATCGCTTGCAGGAACGACTGATCATGGGCATGCGGCTTGAACGCCAGGGAAGGCGAATACAGGATTATCAAACCGCATTGCTGTTCGAGAATGATCAGGGATGGACAACCCAAGGCGTTCCGGAAGGGCGTGCCAAGAGTCCAAGTTATGCACCGCAGCCGGATGGCCGCAAGGCGCTGACCTTGCAGCGCTATCGCGACTACCATGCCGACCTCTCCATGCTCATCGCCCTGCGCCTCGAACCAAGCGATGAACTACCGACGTTGGATGATCTGGCAACAGCCCTTGATCACCCCGCCCGCCCGCTCTTCATCGGACGCAAGCCATGCCTCCCGAGCCGCCGGCTATTCGCCGGTTGGCACGAGGGCGAGAGCATCTTGGACGTCCTGCGCTCCGTGCCATTGCCAACCCATTCGCCAGAGGGCGTGCGGCTGCAATGGCCGGATGGCGAGGGGGCATTACCAGGCGACCGGGTGCTCGATCTCTGCGACGAGCGCAACTGGACCAGTGGCGTGCATGGCGGCTGGCGGCCGATTCGGGAAGGACGGATACGGGGCGAGGAGAAACCGGCATGAGCCTCCATCTGCTGCATTGCGCGCCGGATCCCGAAGCCCTGGCGATCTGGGCAACCCGCCATCGGCTGCTGTCGCCCGACGGTGATGATGGATATGCCTTGCATGCCCTGCTGGCGGCGGCCTTTGGCGAGCAATCACCCAAGCCGTTTCGCTATCTGGGCGCACGACAGGGACTCTTGGCCTACTCCGACCAAGCCCCGGCGGCGCTGCGTGACAACGCGGCCCTGGCAACCCCGGACGTGGCGCAGGCACTGGGGTTGGATAGCCTCGCCGTGCGGCCGTTTCCGACCTCCTGGACCAGTGGTCAGGCCCTGAGTTTCGAGGTCAGGGTACGCCCAGTCCTCCGGGCGAAAGACGGGCGCGAGCGTGATGTCTTTCTGCACGCTGTCGAAGCGGAACCGACCGCTGAGGAAACCCTTATCCGCGAGACGGTCTACGCCGAATGGTTGCGCAAACAGTTCGCCGAGCAAGACGCAGCCCAGTTACTACAGGTCGGCATGGACGCCTTCCGGCTCAGTCGTGTGATCCGACGCGCTGGACCCGACGAAACCGGGAAGCGCAAAACGCACGCACCGTCTGGCCCAGATGCGGTCTTCAAAGGCCAGTTACGCATTAGCGATAGCGATGCCTTTACCCGCTTGCTGACGCGCGGGATCGGACGACACCGCGCCTTCGGTTTTGGAATGCTCTTGCTCAAGCCGGCCCGCTCATGCTGAAAGGACGGCTCGGCCTCGAAACCTCGCGGATGCCCCATGCCGACCGGCATGGGCTGATCTGGTTCGAGCGTGGCGAGCTATGCGTGATCGATGGGTGCCTGCATTTCTTCCAGGGCAAGGACTCGTTGACACCTTCCTCGGTGCAGATCCCGCATCAAACCGCCTCGATGATCCTGCTCGGCCCTGGTAGTACCGTGACCCATGACGCGCTGCGATTGCTGGCCAGGCACGGCACCCTGATGGCGGCCGTGGGCGAGGACGGTGTGCGCTGCTACACCGCGCCGCCGTTGATGCCCGATCGCTCCGATATTGCCCGTCGCCAAGCCGAACTGTGGGGGAGTCCGCGCCGCAGGATCAGCGTCGCCCGCCATATGTACGCCCTACGCCTCGGCGAGGTGCTACCCCATCGCGACCTCGATACCCTGCGCGGCATTGAAGGCTCCCGCGTCAAAGCCACCTATCAGTTGATGGCGCAGCGCTACGGGATCGAATGGAAAGGACGCCATTACGATCGTGCCAATCCCAACGCCACGGACATTCCCAATCAAGCGATCAATCATGCTGCAACGGCAGTGCAAGCGGCGGCGGCCATTGCGGTGCAGGCCGTCGCCGCGATTCCGCAACTAGGCTTCATCCACGAAGACTCAGGCCAATCGTTCGTCCTCGACATCGCAGATCTGTTTAGAGAATCCGTCACCCTACAGATCGCGTTCAAGGTCGCCAAGAAGGCCGAAACCGATAGTCAGACAATCGATCGCTTGATCCGGCGCGAAGCTGCCACCGTCTTTCGCAAGCAAGGCGTGATTCCCGCAATGATCGACAGCATCAAGAAAGTCATTAGGATGGAGGAAATTGATGCCTCTAGTCATGATCGTAACCCGTGATGTCGCGGATCGATTCCGAGGTTACCTGGGATCGCTCATGCTGGAAGTCGCCCCAACGGTGTACATCTCCCCGCGTATGAATCAGGGCGTGCGCTCACGCACTTGGTCTGTCCTGACGGATTGGCACACGGCGGAGCCCACAGGAAGCGTGGTGATGGTTTGGCGTGATGTGAATGCAACGGGTGGTGTTGGGATCGCTACGCTCGGCACACCTACGCGAGAGTTGGTGGACGTAGATGGCTTGTGGCTTGTCCGAAAGTCGTTGAAAGACCGCTCTTTAACAGACTAATCTATTCACTCTTTTATCCTTGCGGAACATAGCCTTAACTGCAAGAGGTTCCCCCGCGCTCGCGGGGATAGGCCCTCAAGCGATTAGCTGAAGAAGATTAGACCTATGGTTCCCCCGCGCTCGCGGGGATAGGCCGCGTCACAGGAGGCGTTGAACCTGTTGTGAAAAGGTTCCCCCGCGCTCGCGGGGATAGGCCCCCTGACGATCCGTCGCAGAGCTACACTCGTGGGGTTCCCCCGCGCTCGCGGGGATAGGCCCCGGGTTTTCACAATGGCCAGTAGGCCCTAAAAGGTTCCCCCGCGCTCGCGGGGATAGGCCCGCTTCGAAGACTGGTTAGTGACCTGCTGGCAAGGTTCCCCCGCGCTCGCGGGGATAGGCCCCAGGCGGGCCGGTAAACAGGAGGATTGCCATTGGTTCCCCCGCGCTCGCGGGGATAGGCCCTGCTTGCCCTGATTGATCAAAACGATCTCCTGGGTTCCCCCGCGCTCGCGGGGATAGGCCCGGAAAATAAAATGAATGAGAAATCCACAACGAGGTTCCCCCGCGCTCGCGGGGATAGGCCCGTACCGCCGTCGAAGATGTCCGCTCGCTGCCTGGTTCCCCCGCGCTCGCGGGGATAGGCCCAGGCGAGTCAGGTTGTGTCGGACCAATACGGCGGTTCCCCCGCGCTTGCGGGGATAGGCCCATTCTTCCGTAGGTGGAAGCGCTCGCAGACTCGGTTCCCCCGCGCTCGCGGGGATAGGCCCCTCCGCGCCTCATGGAGGCTGAGAATGTTGATGGTTCCCCCGCGCTCGCGGGGATAGGCCCGGCCCAGCGATCGCGACCTTCATAGCAGAACCGGTTCCCCCGCGCTCGCGGGGATAGGCCCCCACCCGTTACCTTCTATGCCTACTGTGTAATGGTTCCCCCGCGCTCGAGGGGATAGGCCGTCATTGGGGTCAATGTGAGTGAGGCCGCGACTGGTTCCCCCGCGCTCGCGGGGATTAGGTCCAAGGCACGCGAAGAAGTTGCCAAAGGATTTGGCTCTGTAAAATTCACCAATGCCAAACAGGCGCTTGGACCAAGTTCACCGAGTTGATGCCGGACAGCTTGCAGTAGAGGCGCGCGACGTCTATTTCCTAGATGCGCCGGACGGAGAGAATTCCGAATCTCATGCTGGCGGATCGCAACGAAGATGCTTCTGACGCGCGACAGGTGCTCGCCATCGCACGAAAAAAGAAACCGAAACCTCCAGCAATTGAATTTAGATGCATTTTTCACCACGACGAAGTCGAAGATGAGACGGTGCAACCCCGCGAAAACAGCGGAAACCTTTCTCGCTAAAGGACACCACATCGCATGCGACGATGCCCTATCCTTGCATTGGAACGGCGCGTATTGGCCCGTCGTTGACGTGCGTACAGAACGAAAAGCGGCTGGCGCCCCCGAAATCGCACCGCAACCAAGCGGCCCGAAACCGAGTGAGCCCGCATGAATGTTCCCACCGGTCCCGACTCGTCCAGCAAGACCGATGAGGAAACGCCCTCATGGGACGCCCCCCAAGTCGCACTGATTCACTTGAGCGCGATTCACGCCTTCTCCGCCAGCATCGCGGCCAGATCGGATCGACAGCAGTTGTCCGAGGCATTTTTGGACGGCGTGCTGCGCCTTCCAGAGATGGACGGAGCCGGACTCTATTGGCGCAATGCGCAGTGCGCTTATCGGCGCGACGCGGGGCGCGGACTGTCTGAAACCGTCCACGCTTGGATCGAGCATGGATCGGCCGGTTCATCGCTTGCCAGTCTTGCACATGGGAAAGGTCCGAGGTGCCTCCGCGCTCGGGCTCAAGACGCCTCCACCGACGAGGCGGATATGTTGGAACCGGCCTTGGTCGATGAAGGCATCCAATCGCTGATCATGGTGCCAATCCATGTCGGCGGCGAGCCATGCGCCGTTCTGTACCTGACCAGCCGACAAGCCGCACCCACCGGTCGGCAAACCCTCGATACGCTGGATACCCTGACCAGGCTGTTCGAGCTGGCCCTGGAACTCACTGCCGCCGAGCCGCATAGCCTGCATGAACGTGAGGAGATGTTCGGTCTCATCTTCGACCTGGCGGAGGACGGCATCGCACTGATGGATGCCGAAACGCTACGGTTCGTCGAGGTCAACGACGCGGCCTGCCGCATGCGGGGATACAGCCGCGACGAGATGCTTCGACGCTCTCTGCTGGATACCGAAACGGAAGCGGACCTGTCCGTTGTGCGGGGGTGGAAGGCACGCATACGGACGGAGGGGGGTGCCTGCTTCGAGAGCCGGCTTCGCCGCAAGGATGGGACGGTCCTCGACGTGCAGGCGCGCATTCGCTGCATCCGGCTTCACGGCAAAGACGTGCTGCTAGCGGTCTGGCGCGATATCGGTCCCGAAAAGGCCCTTCGAGAGACATTGGCGAACGAGGCCGCTTGGCTGCGCGCGCTGATCGAGCATTCACGCGACGGAATCGCCATCTTCGATCAGAACCATCGTCTCATCGAGACCAATCCACGCTTCACCGAGATGCTCGGCTACACGCCGGAGGAGATGCTCGACCTGCATTCCTGGGACTTCGATGCCCAACTCAGCCGAAACGATATCAGTACCCTGTTCGCCGACACCGCATCGGTCAACGTCACCTTCGAGACACGCCATCGGCGCAAGAACGGAACGACCTACGATGCAGAGGTCAGCCTCAGGGGCGCCCGCATCGGGGGACGTGAAGTCTTCGTCAGCGTCACCCGCGATATCAGCGACCGTAAGGTTGAGCAGCGAGCGCTTGAGGAGCGCGAGGCGCTGTTGGCCGCCATCATCACCCAGGCCATGGATGGCATCCTTCTGATCGACACCGAGACCTTACGCTTCAGCGAGTTCAACGAGGCGGCCTGTCGCGGGCTCGGCTACGATCGCGACGAGTTCGCCCGGCTCACGCTGGCGGACGTTCAAGCCGACTGGACGCGGGAGCAGATCGAAGAACAGTTGCGGCACCTCATCGAGCGGGGTGGAGGAACCTTCGATGTCACGCATCGCCGCAAGGATGGCGAAACCCGTTTCGTTCGTGCCGCCAATCGCCTGATCGCGATCCAGGACCGGCGCTATTTCGTGGCCCTCTGGTACGACATCACCGAGCAAAAAAAGGCTGAAAAGACGCTGCACGAGGCGATGCTCTTTCTGCGACAGAGCCAAGAAATCGCCCGCGTTGGCGGCTGGAAGGCCAATCCGGTCAGTGGAACGCTGATCTGGACCGAAGAGGTCTACCGTTTGCTGGAGCACCCTCTGGACCGGCCACCGGCCAACCTGGAAGAGGGGCTGAGATACTACGTACCAGAATTCCGAGACAAGGTCCGCCGGCACCTGAATGCAAGCTGGGAATCTGGCACCTCTTTCACCCTGGACTGTGAAATGACCGCGTACTCTGGCCGGCATTTCTGGGCGGAGCTGCGCTGTATCGGGCGCGTGGAATACGGCGGCGAAACGTATCTCAGTGGAACCTTTCAGGACACGACCGAACGCCGCGCGGCGGAAGTGGCGTTGCGCGAGACCGAGGAACGCTATCGCGCGGTGATCGAGAGTCAGGACGATGCGGTCTGCCGCTGGCTTCCCGATGGCACCCTGACCTTCGTTAACAGCGCCTATTGCGCGCTTTTCGCCGAACCGGGCGAGGAGCTGATCGGTCGAAGCTGGCTCAACTTGGTCCCGGAAACGGAACGTGCGGCGATGGATAAGGCCGTCCGCGAGTTCTCAGCACACCCGCGCAGACGTCGCTACGACCAACCGCTCACGCAGGACAACGGCGAGGTCCGCTGGCTGCACTGGGCGGACGTTCCCCTGTTCGACGCGCAGGGCGTCTGCGTCGAATTTCAATCGGTCGCTCGCGACATCACCAAGCGCAAGCGTATGGAGGAAGCCCTGCGTGCAAGCGAGGACTCGCTCAACCGGGCGCAGTCGATCGCTCAGATCGGAAGCTGGACACTGGACATCGCGACCGGGGTGATGTCCTGGTCCGCCGAGTCCTATCGCATCTTCGGTCTTCCGTTCGGCTCGTCAGCGAGCTTCGACAGCATGGTCGCCGCCTTGGTCGAAGAGGACAAGGTACCGATGCTGGAAACATGGCGATCCACCCTGTCGAGCCGCCGGACGAAATACAACGCTGAGCACCGAATCATGGCTGATGGCCAGACGCGCTGGATACGGATGCTCGCCGAGATCGTTCGCGATGCGGCCGGCATGCCTCAGCGTGCGCTCGGCGCCGTGCAAGACATTACCGAACGCAAAAAGACCGCAGCCGAGCTGGAACGGCATCGCCACCATCTGGAGGAACTGGTGACCGAGCGCACGGCCGAGCTAGAAGCCGCGAACCGCGCGCTGTTGGTGAGCGATCTGCGGCTCAAGGCCCTGTTCGAGATGAGTCAGGATGCCGAAACGCTGAATGAGCGGCAACTCATACAGCGCGGCGTCGACGCGGCCGTGCGTCTGACCGGCAGCCAAATCGGCTACCTGCACTTGGTCAGCGAGGATCAGGAAACGCTCGAATTCCACACCTGGTCGACCGGAACGCCGAACCCATTCGACACGCCCCATGACGCGCACTCGCCCCTCGCATCCAGCGGCGTTTGGACCGATGCGGCACGAATACGCCGCCCAGTCGTCCACAACGATTATCAGAACCAATCCGATCGACGAGGATATCTGGATGGCTACGTCCACCTGATCCGTCATCTAGGCGTACCGGTGGTCGCGGACGGCAAGGTCCGGGCACTGCTGGGCGTCGGCAACAAACCGACCGACTACGACGCATCCGACGCGCACGAGCTACAGCTGATCGGGGACGATCTCTGGCGTATCGTCATGCGTCGGCGCGCCGAGGCCGCCCTGGCCTCGGCCAAGGAAACGGCGGAGCAGGCCAGTCGGGCCAAGTCGCATTTCCTGGCCAACATG
Source organism: Thiorhodococcus fuscus (assembly GCF_042682685.1). Classification (NCBI taxonomy): domain Bacteria; kingdom Pseudomonadati; phylum Pseudomonadota; class Gammaproteobacteria; order Chromatiales; family Chromatiaceae; genus Thiorhodococcus; species Thiorhodococcus fuscus. Next base: position 115,001 of record NZ_JBHUHX010000062.1, on the reverse strand, counting down.
AGCCACGAGATCCGCACCCCCATGAATGCCATCCAGGGGCTAACACATCTGCTGCGCCAGCAGGAGTCTAATCCGGACCGCCAGGATCGACTGGACAAGATCGCCGGCGCCTCCAAACATCTGTTGCAGCTCATCGACGATATCCTGGATCTGGCCAAGATCGAGGAGCAGAAGATCGTCCTGGAGTCGACCGAGTTCGATCTGGCGACGGTGCTACGCAATGTTTGCGCGCTGGTGAGCGAGAAGGCCGAAGCCAAAAACCTGGAGCTGGTGGTCGATCTGGAACCCAGCACGCCCGACCGCATAGACCTGCGCGGCGATCCGACGCGCCTGAGCCAGATCCTACTCAACTTCCTCGGCAACGCGATCAAGTTCACCGAACGAGGAGTCATCTGTCTGCGGGTGCGAAGGGAAGAGGACACCCCGAATGAGCGGCTCTATCGATTCGAGATCCGGGATACGGGCATTGGCATCGCACCCGAGAACCTGGATCGCCTGTTCCAGTCCTTCGAGCAGGCGGACAGCTCGACCACGCGCCGCTACGGTGGAACGGGACTGGGGCTCGCCATCAACACTCGACTTGCCGAGCTGATGGGCGGTGGAGTCGGCGTGATCAGCCAACCCGAAGAAGGCAGCACCTTCTGGTTCACCGCACGCTTCGAAACCCTCCCCACGCCCGAAACCGATGCGGAAACGCGGGCGGCCTTCCCCGGCCACCGCATGCTGCTGGTGGAGGACTGTACCGAGACCAGCACGGTGATGAGGGACATGCTGCGCGCCTGGAAAATCGAGGTGACCTCGGTCGCATCGGGCGAGGCGGCTTTGGCTGCACTGAGGGAGCGACCCGAGGGTTTCGACCTGATCCTGATCGACCAGAGCCTTCCGGATATGGACGGGGTCGAAACGGCCAGAAGGATCGCCAGCTTGCCGCTTCGGCAACGACCGGTCTGTCTTCTGCTACTGACCGGCCTTGATCGACCAAACCCGCGCGGGGCGGGAGACAACGGCGTCCTCGTCAAGCCGATAACCGCCTCCAGTCTCCACGAGAAGCTCACGCAACTGCTCGGGGGAATCGAATCCTCCGAGCCCGAGTCAAAGCAGGCCGAGTCGGACGCCTCGCGCCATCTGGCCAAACGCTACCGAGGCGCACGCCTTCTGGTGGCCGAGGATGATGACATCAACCAGGAGGTAAGCCGAGAGCTACTGAGCGCGGTGGGACTGGAAGTCGACATCGCGAGCGACGGCGCGAAAGCAGTCGCCATGGCCCAAAAAAACCGTTATGCACTGATTCTCATGGACATGCAGATGCCGAATATGGACGGTCTGGCGGCGACCCAAGCCATTCGCGCGCTGCCGACCTGGCACGAGGTACCCATTCTCGCCATGACCGCCAACGCCTTCGCGGAGGATCGCAATCGCTGCCTGGAGGCCGGCATGAGCGATTTCATCACCAAGCCCGTCGACCCGGACGCGCTCTACGCCACGCTGCTGGACTGGCTGTCCCGCGCACCCTCGAAACCCAAGGCCGTAACGACGACCGCAGCCTCTGCGTCCAAGGCGATGGATCTGGAAAAGGCGAAACATGTCTTTCAGGATTTCGGGCTCTACCGCCGTTTGCTGAAACGCTTCGTCGAATCCTACGGCGCCGCCGCTCGGGAGATCGCCGAATCGCTGGCGAACGGCGACCATAACGCCGCCGAAGCGGTATCCCACAGGCTCAAGGGTGCGGCTGGCTCACTAGCACTGACCGAGGTCGCCCGCATTGCGACGGAAATCAATCAAGCACTCAAGGACGGCACCGAACCCATGCATGGACCGGAGGACTTGGCAAAGGCGCTGAAGACCACGACGGAGGCCATCGCCAAATTCATCCGGGATGAAGCATCCCCATAGGAGATTCGCCAGATCGAGCGAAGACACAAACGAAGCCGTCTGGGAATAAGCAGGTGGACCCGCCTTCCCTGGCGAGTCGGAGCAGAGAAAACCGAGGCCGACCTCAGACCGAGAGGTCGAGCACCGAACCACCGCGAGCGGCCTGCGCCGGCTGGCCGGCGGAAAGATCCGCATAGGGGTTGTTGCGGGCCTGGGTCCGCTGCTGCTCGGCCAGAATCTCTGCCGGATCCTCGCTGGACTCTTCCGAGGCGGCCCCAGCGGCCGCAGTCGCGTTTGCCGCGACCTCGGCGATCTCACCACTCAAAGACGACTGGATCTGGTAACCACCGTCTGCGGATGCCAGTGGAGATGTGGTCGTGGCCGCAGGTGTGGATGTAGCCGCACTCGACTCTTCAGGCACAACCTGCGACCGGGAGCGCAAGGCATCCTGTGTCGTCGTCGCCAACTCCTGCTGCTGGGGCGGGGTCACCTCTTCGACCGGGCGAGCGGTCTCTGGCACGACGGAGGTTGCGGGAGGCGAAATGGCGAACTGCTGGGCAACGGGGGAGCTAGCAGACGCCAGCTCCGAATCATTCGCGGGGCTTGTCGCCGGGCGAGTGGAGGCGTAAGAGGCCGCCAGGTTCGGCGTGGTTATGGAGACAGGAGAAATGCTCATGGTTCTGTTCCGCGGCTCGAATCCTTAAGGCGCAATTAAATCGCTCAACTAATCGACCCAAGGATGGTGAAACTGCCGGTTCGCCGAGAGAGGTTTCCTGATGGACCGCTTGGAGCGAACCCGACGGTCGCGTGATCGACCGACTTGAACTGTTGAATGCGCTTTCCCGATCGACACGCTTTACGACTTAAGCATATGCAATTAGCGCACAGTCGACCGATATTTTCATCACAACGCCGACAAAAGGTTTCAGACTGAATGTCCTCCAGCACCTATGCCAGATGACGCCGCATGACGCTCTCTCTCAAAAAGGGCGTCAAGACACGTCAGCCGGCATGGTCGTCGAGAAGAAACCACCTCAGTACAGGCTTTCCAAGCTGCCGATAAAGAGGAGAGTCAAAACGATGGCGGCGATGGTGATGAGATCGCGAGTCAGTGCAAACATGGGGGTCACCTGCTATCGGCTGAGATCGAAGAGGCGATGCGGCCTTGCCTCCCCCTGATGAGCCGCTCGGAGCGGCCCGAAAGCGCGGAACGAGCTGTCGCAACCCCATCGAATCGATGTTCCCGCGACCAGCCTGTCACGCGCCCTCACCAACCAGATTAGTCAAGAATCACTCAGACACAAGGGCCACTTTTCAAAAGGTTCGAAGCCGACTTTCCGACAGTAAACGCCTAAAACGATCCACTCCATGCGGATCCTGGATCGACAACAGATGGACACTGGCCCCACTGGAGACCGCGTAGTCGGGGAAGAGTCGATCGACGACACCCGCACGAGCCAATGCCCCCAGATCGATCGAATCCCCGGCCAGGACGGCGGACTTGACCAGCAGCAGCCCAGAGGCGGAGAGGATGGCGGACAACCAAGCCGCGAGAGAGTCGGAGGTCATGTCCCAGGTCTGGGGAATGCGGGGATCGGCGAGCACCATATCGACCGGCATCCAGACCGGCGTACATCCCGAGTCGAGGGCACGGCGTATCTCATCCAGGCTCGCGGCCGGAGTGAATCCAGTCTGGATGGCGCACAGCATGCGACCGTACTGCTCCATGGCGAGCAACGCCAGGTGGTGTGCGGCCGCATCCGCGAACTCCCAACGCTTCTGAGCGAGACGCACCTGATCGGCGAAGGGGCCGCCGCCCGGCACCAGCACCAAATCGGAACGTCCTGCCAGTACGTCCAGCCAGACAGGCAACCGCTCCGAGTCGGCGAGGCTGCCCCCGAGCTTGACCACCCACACGGCTAGCTGCCCAGATTGCCGAGCCGCATGCGCTCCAGCAGATCCAGCAGCGGCGCAGCCTTGTCATAGGTTTCGCGATACTCGGACTCGGGGTCGGAATCCATGACGATGCCGCCCCCGGCCCAGCAGCGCGCGACCCCGCCAGAATGGACCAGGGTGCGAATGGCGATGTTGGTATCCATGGCCCCATCGAACCCGACATAGCCGATCGCACCGCAGTAGACGCCGCGCCGGTGCGGCTCCAACTCTTCGATGATCTCCATCGCGCGCTTCTTGGGCGCGCCCGTGATGGAGCCTCCGGGAAAGCAGGCCCGCAACAGATCGAGCGCGCCGCATCCCCGCGCTAGATGTCCGCGAACCGTGCTGACCAGATGATGCACGCGGGCGAAGCGCTCGATCTCGAACAGCTTGGGTACCCGCACGCTGCCAATCTCGCACACCTTGCCCAGATCGTTGCGCAGAAGATCGACGATCATGAGATTCTCGGCACGATCCTTGGGGCTGAGACGCAGTGCGTCGGACAGCAGCAGATCCTCGATGGGATCGGCGCCGCGCGGACGCGTCCCCTTGATCGGCTTGGTCTCGACCTCGCCTTCACGAACCCGAAGGAAGCGCTCTGGCGAGGAGGAGAGCACCTGGCAGTCGCCGATATCGAGATAGCCACCGAAGGGCGCCGGATTGAGCTGACGCAGCAGCTTGTACGCCTGCCAGGGATCGCCCTCGGCGGGGACGGAGAAGCGCTGGGCGAAGTTCACCTGATAGCAGTCGCCCTCGCGCAGATACTGCTTGATGCGGCCGATGGACTCCAGGTATTGGCCATGGCTCATGTTGGATCCGACCTGCCCCAGCACCCGGAACGAGCGATGCGCCGTGCCGGTGGAGCGCCCGGCGAGCGCCCCGGACAGCAGCCTGGCATAGACGTCGAGCGTCTCCCGGTCCGGCCCGACCAGATGGCTGCGACAGGCCTGATGATCGACCACCAGGGCCCAATCGTAGATGCCCACGGCCATGTCGGGGATGTCCTCGACGTCGAACGCCAGGCTCGGCAAACGCTCCAAACGCCGTCCCAGGTCGTAGCCGAAATAGCCGATGGCGCCGCCGGCGAAGGGCAACTCCTCGGGCGCCGGACGGCTCGGCCCGAGCGTCTCGGCGAGCAGAGTGAAAGGATCCTCCAGCGAGGCCAGACTGCCCCGCTCCGAGCGAATCTCGGTCTTGAGCCCTCGGGTGACGAGGCGAGTCCCTGGATCGGCGCTCAGGATATCGAAGCGCCCCTGTGCGCAACCGGGTCGACCACTGTCGAGGAAGACCGGCCAGGCACGGCTGGCGAGCGGCTCGAACAGCGCGGAGCTGTCGGGTCGATAGGGAAATTCGCGGATCGATAGAGTCGATGTCATCTGCATTGGGGTCGAATCGAGGACCTGGGTTTCGGACCAGGTTGGCAACAAGGAACCGCTCTACGTCGACGGATGTTCGGAGCGGAGCGCGCCATCGGATCAGATCATGGCCGCCAGACGCGCGAGCGCGGCGGCCGGAGCGCAATCGGCCATGTCCGGCGCGCCGACCTGACTCGGCGCGAACAGCGACTCGAATCCGATATAGGGCCGCCCCAAGCGTTCGGCCAGACGGCGCGCGAGAAAACGCCCGACACCCGCACCCAGAACGGGCGCCTTGGCCGCCAGCTCACCGCGAGACAAGAGACAGGCGCTGGCCTCCATGAGCCCCTGCAGCTGTACCTCGGCAAAATACTCGGCGAGCCGCTGCCAACCCTGCCGATCCGTCGCCTCGACATCGAGACCCAGCATGCGCGCCAAGCGCCGGGCGCTCGCCATCGGCGTCTTCTCGCGTCCATCGGCGCTCGGCAGCAGATCCGCGTGATCCGGCAGTTCGTCGGTCAGACGATAGACGTCGCCCGTGGTCGCAAAGTGCTCCGCCATCAGCGGCACCCAGACCCCATCGAAAGGCGCACGTTTGGCGAGCGCCATGAGCGGGGTCCGCGCGACCCCGGCATAGAGGAGCTCGCCGTGACGCAGTCGCTCGTGATCCGTCGTGCCCCAGGCACTGACCGCGCCCTCGGCGAAGGGCACCAGGTCGGTCGTGGTGCTGCCGATATCGACCAGCAGACCTTCGGGCACGATGGAGGCGGCCAGCGTGGCGCTTGCCATCCAGTTGGCCGAGGCGACCTGATGGGCCAGATCGACCGCCCGCAGCGGATCGACGAACCCGGCCGCTCCGGCATAGATGAGAAGCGGCTCCTCGCCGAGACGCTCGCACATGACCGAAACGAGCGTCGAAACGCCTTGGTCCCGCCCCTCGAACAGGTCGGCCAGCTCCCCGGTCATGGTCACCGCATGCCGATGCGAACGCGGATCCACCAAGTGCTCCAGCACCCTGTCGATCCCGGCATGCAGATGTTCCACCCCCTGCCAGAGCGGACAGGCGACCTGGACCACACCCAAGGCCCTGCCAACCGCATCGAGCTGAACCGCCTTGAGGTTCGCTCCTCCCAGGTCCCAACCGATCCAAGTCTCAGGCAACGTCAGCATCCTCCAGACAGATTTCGATCGCCCTACCCGACTCGGCCGGATCGACCTCCGGCCAGCCCCCGGCATCGAGGTTCAGTACCATCGCGGCCGGGTTGAACCCAAGTGCGTCCTTGATCCCGGCATAAGAGGTGGTGAGGCGCGGGTTGACCTCCAGAATGCGCGGTCCATCCTCGGTCAGGATCAGATCGACGCCGACATAGCCCCAGAGATCCGGCATGGCGGCCGCGATACGCGCGGCCAACGCGCGCAAGCCGGAATCGCGTGCGTCCCAGGCGTTGACCACGCAGCCGAGCAGGACCAGCTCCTCGTCCATCAGAGCCACGCGCTGACGGTTGACGCTGAGCAGACGCGCCTCGCCGTCGCAGGCGATAAGGCTCAGACTGGCCGGGGTACCCTGAACGAACGGCTGCGCGACATAGATACAGCCCTCCTCCAGATGATCCCAGGCACCGCAGAGGAGGTCGCGATCCTGGAACACACGGATCCCGTAACAGCCGACACCATCGTCCGGCTTGAGCACCCAGCGCCCCCGGATGTCGGGCAGGACGTCCTCGCACGCGAAGGTCGGAACGACCGGAAGCCCGGCGGACTCCAGCAGGCGCAGCGTCTGAATCTTGCTGGTCGCGGTCACCACGGCGCGAGGCCGGCTGTTGAGCAGTCGCTTACCCGAAGAGAGAATGGCCCCGGTGATGCGCCCCAGCGCCTGTTGATGCTCGGGGACGATGGGCCAGACGGCATCGACCTCGGACAGGGTCTCGGCCCAGACCTGGGCGAACTGCTCGGGCGAGTGAACGCGGCGGGACTCGACTGGAAGGCGCAGCGGTGCGAGCCGCGCATCGCGCGTGACGAGACATTCCACCCCGTCCAGGGCGGTGAGATCGGAGACCAAGGCACGCAGCATGATATCGCCCTCCCGCGCCAGCGAGGGGGTTAGGGCGGTATCCAACAAACCGCCACCAGTGATGTATTCGAAGACGAAGATGCGCATGCCCAATCCGAAATGAAGCTAATACCTGTCATCGACCTGAAGGACGGCCAGGTGGTCGCCGCGCGACAGGGCCGGCGGGACACCTATGAACCGCTCGTCTCGCCGCTTTGCCCATCCAGCCAACTGGACGAGGTGGCGGCGGCCATTCTGAAGCGCTATCCCGTTGAAAACCTCTATATCGCCGACCTGAACGCCATCGCTGGGGACGGCGATCATGTCGACCAGATCGAACGGCTGCACCGGCAGCATCCCAGGCCGAGACTTTGGGTGGACAGCGGACTTGCCGCACTCGATCGGCTCGCCACCCTCGCCCGTCCGGTGTTGGGAAGCGAATCGCTCGAATCGCTCGACCAACTGGCCGATCTGCGCGCACGCCACCCGGACGCGGTGCTGTCGCTCGATTACCGTGGCGAGCAACCGCTCGGCCCCGCCGGACTGGATGCCAATCCAGCGCTCTGGCCCCAAGATGTCATCCTCATGACCCTGGCAAGGGTCGGCAGCGCACAAGGACCGGACCTCGACCGACTCGCCGCGCTGCGCCAGCTTGCACCGAGCCACCGCATCCATGCCGCCGGCGGAGTCCGCGACCCAACCGACCTGCAACGACTCGACGCGATCGGCATCGCCGGCGCCCTCGTCGCCACCGCACTGCATCAGGGCCACATCCCCGCCCCCGCAATCACCCCCTAGCCTGGATGCAGCGCAATCCAGGGCCATCCGACAACGCCAACGTTCGAACCCGATTCAACGGTGTCCCCGGATTGCGCTGCGTCAGATCTCTGCGACGGACGCGCGCCAGGACGAGGCACCGATCCGGCGCTGGAAATGGGTCAGGACCGGATCGCTGCCGTCGCGCTGGAAGTCGGCGAGGCTGGGGCCGCTGTAATTGCACCAAGATTGGGTGGTCTCGTTTAGCTCAAGCTCGACGAGGCCGGGAAGATAATCGATGAGCTGCTCCCAAATAAAGACGCACAGCATCTCGGTGCTTGAGCGCCAGGCCAGTTCGGGGGCGGCGTAGTTGAGCGTGGCGTGATCGAAGCGATCGATCACCCGCCGGCCGACGACCCGCTTGAGATAGCCGTAGTCGATCACGCAGCCGGTCACTGGATCCATGCGCCCGCGCACCTTGACGTTCAGGGCATAGCGCCCGCCATGCAGGTTGGAGCATTTGGCCGGATGGTCGGTGATGAAGTGGGCCGAATCGAAGACCAGATTCTTGCAGACGGTGAGCGTCGGGGTCTCCTGCTCGAAGCGCTCCAGTGCACCGGGCATGACGCTCAGATGGGAACGCAGCCGATCCAGCAGGCATCGAGTGTCCGCCAGTGCATGGGTGCGCAGCAGCGCCCCGCCCGGCTGGTCGGCGGCATCCAGCTCGATGACGGCGATCCCCTGACGTTCCAGCTCGACCGCAACCCAGTGCGCCTGGGATGCCTTCTGAAAGGGCATGAAGAGATAACCCGCATGCCACTCGGCCACGTGCGCGACGAAGGTCGCCAAGGCGAGCCAGAAATCGGGCGGCGGAACGGGACAATGGGGCACGGCGTCCAAGAGACTCAGATTCGACCTGGGTGCCTTGAGCCGATTGTGGGCGACCACCCGATGGGAGCGGTCGCTGTAGCGGTATTCCTGACGGAAACGAAAGCCGTAATCGCTCAGCGCGTCGAGATTCCAGAACAGCAGATCGAGACGCCGCACCTCGCCGGGAAGCACGCTGAAGTCGCCTTCCTCGCGCAGCAGGCCGGCCCAGCCAAGACCGCGCAGCACGGCTCGGGCACGCTCGTCCGGATAGCGACTAGGCGGCGGATAGTCCGAGATCCGATCCGGACGATTCAGATCGTTGCGCTCGACCAGCAGGTCGAGCGGCACATGATGGCGGATGGCGTATTCCTGAAGGGTCAGTCCCTCGGTGTCGAGCCATTGCTCCAATCCGGCCGAGCGGACCTCCCCCATATCCTGCATCGTCACTTGCGATCGCTCCTGCATGAACGCGGACCGGGGGCCCGGTCCGCGTCACAGCGTCAGATCAGTCGTGGGCGGCAAAGGGGTGCGAGGCACTCCCCTTCTGGGCGACCACCTCCGTGGCCTTCGGCTCGCCGGCTACGGCGCGTTTGATGGCCTCCTTGGTCGCCTGATAGTTGAAATCCTGGATCTTGGCGTCGTCCTCGGCCTCCCAGTGGATGAAGACGCCGACACAGATGAAGAGGTCGTCCGCCTCGTCGGCCGGAATGGTGCCGTCCTCGACGCAATCGGCCACCGCCATGGCGACGCCGCGCTGGGCCGGTCCGAACATCTGTACCGCCTGCTTGGCACCCTTGATGGTGACCTTGTTGAACATCATGGTGTTCGGCTTGACCGCCAGGTTGGGGGCGACCACGGCCAGCAGGCTGGTGAAGCCATCCTTGTTGTTGACCAGGCCGTTGCAGAAGGCGGCCTCGACCGCCGAACCACGCGGCCCCATGAGCAAGTCGATGTGCGCGACCTCGTTGCCGTCGCCGACCAGGGATTCGCCGACCAGAGTCTTGTTGATGACAGCCATCGTGATGTCTCCTTCGTGGTGGTGGTTGATTCAAGAACAGATCCCGGTGGCGCAACCGCCCGCCGGGACATCGGAAAGACGGCGAGATGCCGCCGTGGGCTCGAACGCTGAGGCAGCGGTTTCCAACCCGCGCAGCAAACGGGTTGCGACCGTGAGATCCGCCGAGGTGCCAGGATTGATGCCGGCATCCTTGAGCTCCCGATCGAACGCAAGCAGCTCGGCCCGCCGCATCCGAGGATGCTCCGCCCGACGCACCTCATCGAGCAGGACGGCGGCGCGCTCGCGCACCTCATCTGCCGTCTCGGCCCCCTGCTTACGCGCAATGTGCGAGTCCGGCCAGCGGGCGAGCAATTCCAGATAGAGCACGGCGGTCGACCAGGCCTGATCCAGCCAGCGTCCGTCGAGATCGACCGACAGCGGCAGTGCGACCTCGAAGAGGTCGGCGTAATCGGTGGCGTACTGACGGGCGATGCGGTCCCAGGAGGCGGCGCTGGCCATGACCTCGACCAAGGGCGCGCCCGCGCCGTCATGCACATCGTGCCTCGGCGCCGTGCCCAGCCCACCCGGTGCCGCCAGCCGGATGGCCCGGAACAGCCAATCCGTATCCTCGGCACCGGCCGTTCGCAGAATCTCGGCGAGCCGGTCGCGCAGACCGCGCGTCGGGCACGGATCGAGCGCCGCCTGGACCAACGGGGCGCACAGCAGCAGGATACCGAGGTTGGTGTTGCAGCCAACGGCCTCGCGGGTCGCAGCCACGGCGCCATGGATGCGCGCGCCGAGTCCGACCCCCGACTCGGTCAAGGGTGCGACGCTCGCCTCGACGCTATGGACGAAGTCCTCGACGCACATCCCGTGACCCGAGGCGTAGCGATGGACGTTACCAGGCTTGAGCGCCTCCAGCTCCAGCAGACACGCCTGTCGATAGAGACGCATCAGCTGGACGCGACGCACCGGCGTCCCGCCGTCCGAGATCGGATCGCGCCGATGGAACAGCGTCATGACACGGCCTCCATGACGCGGTTTTCGTGGATACGACGCAGCATGTCCGACACCAGCACCTCGGCCAGGTCGAGCCCGCACACCTGCTGCAGCCCCTTCCACGCGGGCACCCCGTTGACCTCGATGACCCAGGCTCGCCCCTCGCGATCGCGCAGGATATCGACACCGGTATAGGCCATCCCGAGCGCAGCCGAGGCAGACTCGGCCAGGGTGCGCAGCTCGGCATCCAGCACCGCCGGGTGACAGCTCGCGCCCTGGGCGACGTTGGTGATCCAGTCGCGACTCGAACGGCGCATGGCCGCCAGCGCCTGTCCGCCGACGACGAAGACGCGCCAGTCGTGCGCACCCTCATCGCCGGTCGGAATGAAGCGCTGAAGATAATGGATGCCGTTGCACGCATCCGGCGCGGGAAGATCGCCGCGCTCGCGCACCCGTGTCAGCCCCTCGCCCTGCGAGCCGAAGAGCGGTTTGTGGACCAGCTGGTGACCGGCGGCCAGTTCGCGCTCGACCAGTTCGGCGATCCAGTCCGGGTCGCGGGCGCACCAGGTCGGCGGGGTCGGGATGCCGGCGGTGCGCAGCAGAAAGCTGGTCATGCATTTGTCGACGCTGCGCTCGATGGCGCGGGCCTCGTTATAGACCAGGATGCCGAGCCGGCTCAGGGCATGCAGCACGTCCAGATGGAAGGTGACCTGCTCCAGCGTGCCGCCCGGAACGCCGCGCACGAAGGCGCCATCCGGCAAACCATCGAACCCGGGAATGACCAGTCCGGCGCCATCGGCCATCAGATCGAAGCGGCACGCCTGCAGCGAGACATAGCGACTGTCCCAGCCATGCGCGGCAAACGCCTGGCGCAGACGCGCGCCGTGCCAGCCCGGATCGTCGGTGAAGATGGCGATACGCCGGGTCGGCTGGATCATGGAGCGATCCCAAATGAGGCCGCGAGCAGATCGAGGTCGATCCGGCCCGCCGCAAAGGTCCGCCCGCTCTCCACGGCAGTCAGCAGAATCCGAGCCGGACTGAAGAGCAGCGGATCGACCTGAAAGAAGTCGTAGTCATACGCCTTGAAGACCTCGGCGAACGGCCGTCCGTAGTCGCGCGAGGCACTGCTGGGCAGACGCTCGGCCAATTCCTCGATGACGTCGTCTCGCCCACCCAGGAAAAGATGCACCTGCCCGCCGAAGAGGATGGCGTCGTTGGTCCGCCCCATGGCGGTGACGAAATCGGGCGAGGGCGGCGGCAGCGGCGCGCTGCCCATCCCGTCGTGGATCCGATCCAGGTCGAACCCCAGTTCGTGCGTCTTGTGCAGCGCCACCTCCAGCACCCGTGAGACGATCTGAACGGTTCCGACGAGGCTGCTGGTCGGAGTGAGGATGAGGGTCAGGGCCGACGGATCGACCCCACACTCGCTCGCAATCTTGTCGACCAGCGGAAGCGGCGGCTCCTTGTCGACCTCCAGGACCAGACAGGCCCGCTCGGACCGGTCGCGATATCGGAGTTCGGCGAAGAGCGGCTCCTTGCCTGCGAGCGCCCGGCCGGGTCCGGATCCGAGCGCATGAAAGGCGCCCTTGCCCTCACCGTGCGTCAGGCTCCATCCCGCGTACTGGCTGCCCAGACAGGCCAGCACCGGATCGGCGGCGCTCACCTCGACGTTGGACGGCCAACCGGGAACCGGACCGCTACCGCTCAGCCTCACCCGACTCAGACCTCCGAGACAGATCTCGGAGATCCGCCGCCCGGCCTCCAGGCCACCGAGCGCCGAGATGCCCGCATCGATGAGCTGGGCGCCGTTCTCCAGACGCCGCACCTCCAGGCGCAGCCAATCGGCATCGGCGACCAGTGCGTCGACCAATGGGGAAACGAGAGCGTTGAGGCTCGGGCGGCGCTCGATCATGAAATCACCTCGGTAGACATCGAAAGGGTCGACCTGTCCGTAAGGAACGAGACGACCAGACGAGCGCGCTCGGCGAGCAGCCTCTCCAACGCATCCATGTCGGTCGCCTCTGCGTACAGGCTGCACAGGGGCGCGCCGCGCGGAATCCAGGTTCCGGGCCAGGGCCGATCCCGGACCCAATCGGGCCAATGGAGTCCGGCCGGAACCGAGAAATCGCGCTCGGCATAGAGAATGCGGTGGGCGGTCGCACGGGACGCCGCATGAAGAGCGGGATCCGGCAACAGACCCTGACAGGCTTGAACCTGACATGCGACCCAGCCCTCGGCCAAGGGGCAGGGATGGAGCGCCAGGGTCGCCGTGGGACGGGGATTGAGCTCCAGCAGCTGGACCCGCCCCCCATGCAGGATGAAATCCATGCCATTGATGCCACGCAGACCCAGATCGGCGACCAGCGCCCGCGCATAGGTCTCGATCACCCGGCACCGAGCGGCCTCGGCCGCATCGAGGCTTCTGGCCCCCGCATAGAAGAACGGGCCATCCATGGCATCGGCTGCATTCGACAGCCGGCTGTAACCGATCGGGATCGCGCGCTTCCCATCGGCGATGAAGAGAAAGGACATGGGCGCGCCGTCCAGAAGGCGCTGAAAATAGTGCGCCCCTTGCGGCCGCGACAGACCGGAGCGCCAGCACCGAACCCCGAGACCACCGCTGCTTGCGGGCTCCTTGAGCAGCCAGCCCGTGTCCTGCTCCGGCGGATCGAAACGGACCTCCGGGTAGGGGATGCCGAGACGGTCGAGCCGCGCGAACCAGGCGATCGGATCGGCCAGCAGACGCAGCACGCTGGAATCGTTCCCGAGCACGGTCACCCGCGATTCCAGCCATTCGAGGAGATCCGCCGAGGGCTCCAATCCGGCACCATAGATCAGATCCGGCCGCCCCGATGCCTGGGAGAGGATCCGCTCCAGCTCGCACCGAACGGCATCGGCGTCCAAGCCATGGCCCTTCATGGGGACCTGGATGCATTCGGCGCAGGCGCGGCTGTCCTCATCGGCGAAGGCGTCGATCAGCCGCACCCGGTATCCGGCGCGAACGGCCGATTCGGCGAGCGCGCGTCCTGAGTTGGCGACAATCAGCAATTCGGATCGCTCAGTCGACATGCCGGCGGGCCATCTCGAAGGCGGCGTCGAGCCCCAGATATTGCGGGAATCCGGCCTCGTGCATCTGGCGCAGCAGGGCCTGCTGCACCTGATACTTGACGTTGCCGACCGCGAGCGCTCCGATCCCCAGCGCACCGCTGTGGGAGCCGTCAATGGGCACGCCTCGATCCATCACACCAACCCCTTCGATCCCCTCCGGAGGAACCGCATTGACGTCGCAGGCGACCTTGAGCCGCGTTCCGGCCGCGAGCTGATCGGCATTCAGCACCTGAACGCCAGCGGCGGCGGCGTTGAAGACGGCATCGGCCCCGGCCATCAGGGCAGCGACACGATCCGGGCTGCTGCCGTCCTCGGCACCCAGGGTCACCCCATAGCGATCCGCAACCTCATGGACCACCTCCTCGGCCTTGCCCAGGCCCAGATGACTGACGATCGCCGCGTCCGCGCCCGCCTTCGCGGCCAGCATGCCGGCGGCCGTCCCCACAGGTCCGGTTCCGCCGAAGACCAGGATCCGGCGACCGGCGAGCCCCTCGGCGCTCAGCTTGCGCAGCTCGGATTCGACGCAGGCGACCATGGCCGCCGCCGTGGTAAAGGCCCCGCTGGGATCGGCGAAGACCGAGACCTCGAACGGCGGCACCATGGCGCCCCGCGCTGCATCCAGCATCTCATTGGCCAGATGGATGTCGCGTCCGCCGAGGAAGATCCCGGTGCGTTTCACGCCCTTGGGACCGCGCGAGAAGATGGCGTCCTGAACCAGTCCCGAAACCTCGCCCAACGCGACCTGAAGATAGGGCACGCAAACCGTCCAGCCGGCATCGCAGGCCATGTTGACGTCGAAGGGGCTCAGGTTCTTGGCCGCCGTGAACATGTGCAGAATGAGGGGCTTTTCCATGGAATCGGTCAGCTCTCTTGGCGAAGTTTGATCGGTGCCTCGATCCGGTTCACTCGGGCGCCGAGATTGCGCCCGGTCACGATACGGTAGCGCAGTGGCGACAGATCGCCGAAACGCCGCTTGAGCCCCTGCTCCAGCCAGCGCGCCTGTTCGCCATCCTCGGCCAGCACGAATCCGGTCGGCCCCCATGAACTCTGGCCCACCCCGGGGAAGCCCCGACCGGTCGCCCAGTCGAGCGCTGCGGACACCGCCGGCGAGGCGAAGCGGCCGCCCTGGGCCGGCGCAAAATGCTCGCCGACGGTGCGCTGGATGACACCGATTCCCTCGGCCACCGGGTCCAAACGTCCTTCGAGCAGACCGGGCACGACCTGCATCAGCAGGATCCGGCACAGTTGGCCGGCCGACGCCTCGGGAAACTCGGGCAGCTCGGCGAACGCGCGCACCTCCCGCTCGCCATGCATTCCCTGTCCCCGTTGGTCGAACAGCAGCAGGATACGCCAGTCCTCGGGGAAGGTCAGGCGCAAGGCGAGCGGAGGAACCTCGTCCGACGCACGCTCATCACGCCCGCAATCCACGATGAATCCGCCATCCTCGAAGGCGCCGATACCGATCCCGGAGCGCCGCCCACGATCCAACATACCGGCAATCGCACGGCTGTCCGAATGGGCCTCGTAGAGACGCGCCATGGCCGTTCCGACCGCAAGCGCCAGTTGCGTCCCGGACCCCAGGCCGGCATGCCCCGGAATCGTTTCGTGCAAATGCAGACGCACGCCTCCCGAAAGACCGAGTCGAGCCGCATAGGCTCGGGCGAATGCCAGCGCCCGCTCCGACTCTGGCCCCTCGGCGCTGAAATCGTCGGCACTCTCGGCTCGCAACCTGGTCGCCACCCCCTCGATGGTCAGCCCCAGACTGCCGAAGCGGCGCCCCAAACCGCCGTTGAGGTCGAGGAATCCCAAATGAAGCCGAGCCGGCGCCTCCACATCGACCGTATGATTCGGATAACGCGTCGTGAAGCGATGATTCATCCACTACCCCCTTGTCGAAATCGACGTTGATCCGCTCTAAGCAAATCACATGCCCTGCCCATCGCAAACAGGCTCGCGATCCCGGCGGACATGACGATCGGCCGTGCCTGTGTCCCTGCTGACTCAGAGTGTCACTCGAAGGCATGCCGCTGGACACACCGAGCGACCAGCCGGCAGCCCTGACCGGCGCGCGCCAACGGTGCGCATCAAGCCAGCGAAACCATCGGCTAAATGGCATGATGTCTGCGTTGCAACACGGCCGGAAATCGCCCGTCGCTCGCGCGGCGGCTTCACTCCCACGTCCATTCCAGGGAGACGCTCAGAAGCATCATGTGGAAGACCGAGCTCACCGCCAGCACGGACCATCTCACCTGCCCCTTTTGTGGGCTCGCGTGTGACGATCTGCAACTGGAGCATCAGGACTCGAACGGCCCGATCGACATTCGAAACGGCTGCGAGACCGCGCGCAATGCCTTCACCCAACTCATGGCGGCCGAAACGCGACCGCCCATGATCGCAGGGCGACCTGTCGCGCTCGAAGAGGCACTGGAGCGGTGCGTCAGCCGACTCCGCGAGGCACGCGCACCGCTCTTCGGCGGCCTCGCAACCGACGTGAACGGGATGCGCGCCGCACTGAGCCTGGCCGACCAGTGCGGCGCACTGCTGGATCACGTCAACAGCGACGCCCTCTTCCGCAACCAATTGGTGCAGCAGGACAGCGGCTGGATGACCACGACCCTGACCGAGGCACGCAATCGCGCCGATCTGGTCGTGCTGATCGGATCACAATGGCACGAACGCTTCCCCAGACTGATCGAGCGCGTCCTAAGCCCGCCCGAGGCGCTTTTCACGGAGACGAGCGAGCGGCGTTTCGTCCTCATCGGCCCCTATGAAAGCCAAGCGGTTCCGGCCGAACTGCGGGGCTGCATTCAGAATGTGATTCAGATCGAGAACCGACAGATCGGCGCACTCGCCGGGCTGCTGCGCGGGCTCGTCGCCGGACGCC
Organism: Thiorhodococcus fuscus; assembly: GCF_042682685.1. Classification (NCBI taxonomy): domain Bacteria; kingdom Pseudomonadati; phylum Pseudomonadota; class Gammaproteobacteria; order Chromatiales; family Chromatiaceae; genus Thiorhodococcus; species Thiorhodococcus fuscus. Next base: position 98,175 of record NZ_JBHUHX010000062.1, on the reverse strand, counting down.
CGGTGCGCGCCGACGCCATCCCAGACGTGAACGCCGAGACGCTCCTGACGCTGGCGGAGCAGCTCAAGTCGGCCCGCTATGCCCTGTTCGTCTGGTCTGCCGCCGAGCTGGATTTCCCGCACGCCGAGCTGACCGTCCAGACACTGAGCGAACTGGTGCGCGACCTCAACCAAACCACCCGAGCCGCCGCGCTGCCATTGGCCGGCACGCTCGGCGACATCACGGTCAATCAGGTCTGCACCTGGCAGAGCGGCTATCCGCTTCGCACCGATTTCCAACAACAGGGTCCGCGCTACGACCCCATGTTGAACCGCCACCAAGACATCCTGGCCCGCAACGAATGCGACCTGCTGCTGTGGATCGCCGCAATTCCGGGAGGCGGCGACCCACCATCGACGGACTATCCAACACTGGTACTGGGACACCCTGGACTGCTTATCGAACGTCCGCCCGAGGTCTTCATTCCGGTCGGGGTCCCGGGCATCGATCATCCGGGGCACTGGTATCGCAGCGACGCCGCCTGTCCGCTGCCGCTGGGACAGATCCGGGATCTCGGACTGCCCTCGGTCGCCCAGATCCTCACCCAGCTGGGCCAGCGCCTCGCGCAGACCGCACAGGAGGAGACACCGTGCTGACCAAGCTCGTCGGCGGCCGACTGTACGATCCCGCGAACGGGATCGACGGCGAGGTCCGCGATCTCTACATCCACGACGGCCGCATCCTGCACCACCCACCGCCCGGCGAGACGCCCGGACAGACCTTCGATCTGGACGGCAAGCTGGTCATGGCGGGCGCGATCGACATGCACACCCATATCGGCGGCGGCAAGGTCAACATCGCCCGCGCCATGCTGCCGGAGGACCAGCGCGCCCATCGACGCAGCCGGACCGCCTCGACCCGCTCGGGCGGCGGCCATGCCGCACCCTCGACCCTCGCCGCCGGCTACCGTTACGCGGAGATGGGCTATACCTGCTGCTTCGAGCCCGCGATCCTGCCGATCAACGCGCGTCAGTCGCACATGGAGATGGCCGACACGCCGATGGTCGACACCGGCGGCTACGCCATGCTCGGCAACGACGACCTGCTGCTGCAACTCATGAGCGAGGGGGCGAGCCAGGAGACCATCAACGACTATGTCGCCTGGACCCTGCACGCCACCCAGTGCATCGGCATCAAGGTGGTCAACCCGGGCGGGATCAACGCCTTCAAGTTCAACGCCCGCACGCTGGACGTCGACGAGCAGCACCCGCACTACCCGCTCAAGCCGCGCGACATCATCCGCACCCTGAGCCGCGCGGTCGCCGAGCTGGGCGTGCCGCACCCGCTCCACGTCCACGCATCCAACCTGGGCGTCCCCGGCAATCGGACCGCGACCCTCGCGACCATGGCCGCCGCCGAAGGCTTTCCCATTCATCTGACCCACATCCAGTTCCACGCCTACGGCACCGAGGGGGATCGGCATTTCTCGTCGGCGGCGGCCGAGATCGCCGAAGCCGTAAATCGGCTGAAAAACGTCACCATCGATGTCGGACAGGTGATGTTCGGTCAGACGGCGACCATCTCGGGCGACAGCATGCATCAGTATGCCAACCATCATCACGCCCATCCGCGCAAATGGACCTGCATGGACATCGAGTGCGAGGCCGGGTGCGGAGTCATACCCTTTCGCTACAAGGACAAGAACTTCGTCAATGCCCTGCAATGGGCGATCGGGCTGGAGCTGTTCCTCATGGTCGAGTATCCCTGGCGGGTCTTCCTCACCACGGACCACCCCAACGGTGCGCCCTTCACCAGCTACCCGCATCTCATCCGGCTGCTGATGGACCGCAGCTTCCGCAACGATCAGCTCGCGCGGATCAACCCGGACGCCGCCGCCATGAGCCAGCTCGGCTCGCTGGAACGCGAATACAGCCTCTACGAGATCGCCATCATGACCCGGGCCGCACCGGCACGGATCCTGGGGCTCGCCGATCGCGGCCATCTGGGATCGGGCGCCCGCGCCGACATCTGCGTCTACCGCCCCTCGGACGATGCCGAGCGGATCTTCTCCAGCCCCATGCTCGTCTTCAAGGACGGCGAGGTCGTGGTCGAGGAGGGCCGCATCACCCGGCCGGTGCGGGGAACCACCCAGGTGGTGCGGCCCGAGTACGACCGCGCCATCGAGCGACGCATCGGCGACTGGTTCGACCGCCACCATACGGTGCGTCTGGCCAATTTCGGCATCTCCGACGCGGAGATGGCCGAGGGCATCGGCAGCCCGGTCGAGGTCCACCCCTGCCGACCGAGGAGCGTCACATGATCCGCAACGGCATCGAGATCGAGGACACCTTCGCCGAGGCATTCGGCATGAACGCCACGCGGCTCGTCATCACCGCGATCGACCACCGCTGGGCGCGGATCGCCGCCGAGACCATGACCGGCTTTGCGACCTCGGTCATCGCCTGCGGCGCCGAGGCCGGCATCGAGGCCGAGATGGCGCCCGAGCAAACGCCCGACGGGCGTCCCGGCATCAGCGTGCTGCTGTTCGCCATGTCGGGCAAGGAGCTGGAGAAACAGGTCGAGCGCCGGGTAGGACAGTGCGTCCTCACCTGCCCGACCACGGCCATCTTCTCCGGCATCGCCAGCGAGAAACCGGTGCCGCTGGGCAAGAACCTGCGCTTCTTCGGGGACGGCTACCAGATCTCCAAGCAGATCGACGGGCGCCGCTACTGGCGGGTGCCCGTGATGGACGGCGAGTTCCTGTGCGAGGAGCTGACGGCCCGTGTCGGCGCCGTCGGCGGCGGCAATTTCCTGGTACTGGCACGCACTCAGCTCCAGGCGCTCGCCGCCTGCGAGCGGGCGGTCGCGGCGATCCGCGCCCTGCCCAACGTCCTGTTGCCCTTCCCCGGCGGCATCGCGCGCTCGGGATCCAAGGTCGGCTCCAAATACAAGGCGCTCATGGCCTCGACCAACGACGCCTTCTGTCCCACCCTACGAGGTCTCTCGCCCGCCTCCCAGCTGGGACCGGAGGTCGGGGCGGTGCTGGAGATCGTCATCAACGGTCTCACCGAGAGCGACGTTCGCCAGGCGACCCGGACCGGAATCGAGGCGGTCTGCACGCTCGGCGCGGACTCCGGCGTGCTGCGCATCTCGGCCGGCAACTACGGCGGCAAGCTGGGGCAATACCATTTCCACCTGCGGGAGCTGATGGCATGAGCGCGCTCACACTGCGCCTGCGGGAATGCCCGCGACAACGCGTCGATCTTTCCGGATTCACACCGGACGCGCTCGCGGGGAATTCCCTAGCCGATATTCAGGCGCTCCCGCTGTGGGTCGGCAATCGCCAGATGCCCGCCGGCGAGCTATTCATCATCCATGGGCACGACAGCGATCACATCCGCATCGAGTCCGAGAGCGATCGGCTCGACGGCATCGGCAGCGGTATGACCCGGGGCAGCATCCGCATCCAGGGACGAGCCGGGGCCTATCTCGGACGCGGGATGCGCGGCGGCGAGATCCAGGTCGAGGGCGACGCGGGCCTCTTCGCCGGAACCGGCATGACGGGCGGACGACTCCGCATCGGCGGAAACGCCGACGACTTCCTCGGCGCCGCCATCCCAGGCGAACGGCGCGGACTGCGCGGCGGTCGGATCGAGGTGCAGGGCAATGCCGGCGACCGCGTCGGCGACCGCCAGCGACGCGGCATCATCCTGATCGCGGGCGACGCCGGAGACTACTGCGGCTCGCGCATGGGCGCCGGCACCATCCTCGTCCTCGGCCGGACAGGAGCCGATGTCGGACTCGCCATGCGACGCGGCACGATACTGCTGACCTCCGCGCCCGAATTGCCGCCGACCTTCAACGACAACGGACCGCAGGATCTCAGCGTCCTGACCCTGCTCGCCAAATCCCTCCCACCGCCCTTCGACCAGATCGGCGAACGCGGCACCCGCGTCCAACGCTGGCTCGGCGACCTCGGCCACGGCGGCCAAGGCGAGGTATTGGCCTGGTCCCAGTAAGGCATCCCCGGATTCCTATCGCTCCATCCGTGCTACGGGGTGTGGGCGACGGTGATGTTGCGGCATTTCGTTTCATGGACGAAGGCGGCAGCGATGAGCGCGAGAAGCGCAAAGGCGGCGGACAGCCAGAGTCCGTTGCGGTAGTCGTCCATCGAGTAATGTCTGACACCTTCGGTCAGGGTGCCGTCCCAGGTGAGGTCCATGACCCAACCGAAGGCGGGCTGCATGATGGCGGCGCCGAGGAAGAGTCCGGTGTTGACCAGTGCGATGGCCATGCCGGCGACCCCTGGTGAGACCACTTCCTTGGCGGCCGCATAGCCGACGACGAATCCGCCTGCGGTCAGGCCCAGGGCGCCATAGAGCAGCAAACCGCTCCAACCTGGCCCCCAGGGCAGCAGGATGAGCGCCATCCAGATAGCGAGCGAGAGCACGCAGGTTGCGAGGATCACGGGCTTGCGCCGCCCGAGATGATCGGAAAGGCTGCCCATGACCATGCAGCCGATCGCGAATCCGGCCAGGGCGACGGTGGTGTAGACGGAGGCCTGAGCGCGATCCAGTCCAAAGCCGTCCCGCATCAAGGGGACGCCCCAGAGGCCGGCGAAGGCGAAGAGGCTTCCGGTCACGCCGAACATGACGAAGAAGCTCGGCCAGACTGCGGGCGTCATGAAGACGCCACGCAGGTCGTGCAGCCAGTGACGATGGCGCGACGGATGGGGCTCAAGCCCCTCCATCTCGCGCGCCGAAGGCAGGCCCGCGTCCTCCGGCCGACTGCGCACGATCAGCGCCGTCAGCACGCCGATCAGGATCGAGAGCACCCCGATCCCGACGAAGACGACCCGCCAGGAAACGGCCCCCAGCACCAAGGCGAGCGGTCCAGCGGCAAGGATGGAGCCGACGTTGCCGAGCAGAAGCGTCAGACCGCTGATCACGCCATAGTAGCGCTCGCTGAACCACTGGGTGTTGGAGCGCATCAGCCCGACGAAGACCACAGAGACCCCCAACCCGACCAACAGCCGACCGAGCGAGGCCGTCTCGAAGCTCGCGGCGACGCCGAACAGGATCGAACCGCCTCCCGCCACGAGACAGCCGAGGGCGACGACGATCCGTGAACCCAGCGTATCCGCCAGCACCCCAGAGGGAATCTGCATCGCCGTGTAGACGTAGTAATACATGGCGGCGAGGGAGCCGAGCGCGGCCCCACTGGTGCCGAAGGCCGCCATCAGGTCCGCAGCGACCACGCCTGGCGCCATGCGGTGGAAGAAGACCATCATGTAGGCCAGAACGAGAATGGCGTACACGGACCAGCGCGCGCGCAGAAAGCGCGCTCGAACACGGGGATCGATCGACATGGCGGACCTTGCTCCTCCTCAATGATTCCATGAAGCCCGTCGTTCTTAATTCATACCGATTCAAGGTGTTGCGACGGGTCTTGACACGCGCCTCACAGATCGTGATGGCGCGGCTTGTCTCCCAAGGTGGCACAGCGTAGCATGACCAAAAAGACCGGTTCTAATTGATGAATATCATTTCGCTCCGTCCCACGCCCCACTCAGAAGTCATCCGATCGAGGCTCAGGATCGAGCAGATGCTCCCCGGACAGACCGCCAGCCGCACCCTCATGATGGACCGACGTACAAGCCCGGTCGTTTGCGGCACAGGCCGACAGGACTCGCAGCGAACGCCCTGTAGGCGTTCAATTCCACACACCACCGCAACCGTCTCCATCGACGGACGGGGGCGCGCCGACGCTTCGCTGACATGAAACGAAAGATCACGCCCACCTCGGTGGAAAAGGTCATGAGGGACGACGACTTCATCGTCTCCAAAACGGACCCCACCGGACGTATCACCTACGGCAATCGCATCTTCATCGAGTTCTCCGGCTATACCGAGTCAGAACTGATCGGGTCCCAGCACAACATCATCCGTCACCCCGATATGCCGAGGGCGGTCTTCAAACTGCTCTGGGACACCATCCAGGCGAAACGCGAATGCAACGCCTACGTGAAGAACATGGCGAAAGACGGGAGCTTTTACTGGGTCTTCGCCAACATCACCCCGAGCCTGTCCCCCAACGGCACCATCGACGGCTATTTCTCGGTACGGCGCAAACCCAAGGCGGCGGCCCTCGCCACCGTTACCGAACTCTACCGCACCATGCTCGATGCCGAGCGCCAAGCCGGTCCCAAACTGGCGATCGACGCCTCCAGCAAAATCCTCTCCGATCTCTTGACCGAAAAGGGCATGAGCTATGACGAATTGGTCCTTGCAATCTAAGTTCGTCGCCCTGCTTTGGTCCCTCGCCGGCGTAACGCTCGCGGGTGCCCTCTACGCCTGGTGGCGCACCGGGGCGGACTGGGCGCTGGCGCTATTCCCGATATTGGCGATCGGCATCGCCCTCGCCGGACAGAGAGCGATCCGAAGCTGGCTCGCCCCCATCGCCCAGTTGGACCGGCTGACCACAGACATTGCCGCAGGCCGCTTCGAGGGTCGCATCACCGACATTCGGAACGCCGATGAAATCGGCCTGCTGTGCTGGAACGTCAACGACATGCTCGACCAGTTGGAGACCTTCTTCCGCGACGAGGCCACGGCCTTCAGTCAACACGTTGCCGGAAACCTCTATCGCAAGGCGTTCCCCACCGGACTGCACGGTACCTTCAAGGAGGGTCTGGAAAGCCACAACCGACTGCTCGACGGCATCGCCGAGGTTCAGCGCGAGAAGATGCGCAACCGCCTCCACACCCAGATTCAACAGCTCAACAGCAGCAACCTCCTCGACAATCTAGCCTCCAGCCAAAAAGACCTCATGCGGGTCAACACCGAGATGCAATCCGTCCTCGAACTCGCGACCGCGACGGCGGTCGATGCCGAGGACAGCCAGAGCACCGTCAGCCAGGTCGTCGTCTATCTCAACGAGATCACCGCCCGCATCAATTACGTCGCCGACGCAGTGGCAGAACTCAGCGCCCGCAGTCAGGAAATCACCTCAGCCGTGCAGCTGATCACCGCTATCGCCAACCAGACCAACCTGCTCGCGCTCAATGCCGCCATTGAGGCCTCGCGCGCGGGCGAGGCGGGACGTGGATTCGCGGTGGTCGCCGATGAGGTGCGCAAGCTGGCCGAAAACACCAAGAGCGCCTCCGAATCCATCGGGCAGATCATGGGAAGCTTCGCCATTGCCACCGAACGCATGCAAGAGGACTCGCTCGCCATGCGCGACATGGCGAGCAGTTCGAGCGAAGTGATCGGGGAGATGGAGGGGCGTTTCGCCCATTTCGCCGTCTCGGCCCGCGAGACCCAGAAGCACGCCACGCGCTCGCGCGACATGGGCTTCGGCTCGCTGGTCAAGGTCGATCACGTCATCTTCAAGCAGCGTGCCTATATGGCCATCAACGCGGCCGACCAGGACGATGGCTCCGGCTACCGCGACGCGATTCGGGTCGATCATCACCAGTGCCGCCTCGGACAATGGTACGACTCGGCGGGTCGAGAGGATTTCGGCCTGACACGAAGCTACGCGGCACTGGAGCGCCCGCACGCCCAGGTGCACGACCATGTCCACCAGATGCTGCCACGCCTAGACGAGGCATGGGAAAGCGATATCGAGGTGCAAACGGCCATCTTGGAGGCCATGAAGCAAACGGAGGCCGCCAGCCTTGAGGTCATGCGACTGGTCGACAGCATGGTCGTCGAGAAGCACGGCAGCTGGAGCGGATCCTAGAACTGGACGGAGGGGCGTGGAGCGACGCCGACGGACCGTTCATTACAGCCTATCGACGTCAAGCATGGCTTCGGACGACGTCCTATCGAGCCACTCCGTTCTCGTCGAACAACTCCTCGAACAGCACCGAACTCAGATAGCGTTCGCCCGAATCCGGCAACACCACCACGATGGTCTTGCCCGCATGCTCCTCGCGTTGCGCCAGACGCACCGCCGCCGCAACCGCCGCGCCGCTGGAAATACCGGAGAGGATGCCCTCCTCCCGCGCCAGACGCAGCGCGTATTGGATCGCATCGGCGTTCTCGATCGTCTCGATCAGATCGACCAGCCCAAGATCCAGCACTTCCGGTACGAAACCTGCGCCGATGCCCTGAATCTGGTGAGGGCCGGGCTTGAGCGGGTCGCCGGCTCGGAATTGGGTCAGCACCGGACTGGCCGCCGGCTCGACCGCAACCGAGAGGATCGGCTTGCCCCGCCCCTGCTTCAGATAGCGCGTCACCCCGGTGATGGTGCCGCCGGTGCCGACGCCCGAAACGAAGATATCGACCTCGCCGTCGGTGTCGTCCCAAATCTCCGGGCCGGTCGTGGCCTCATGGATCGCCGGGTTGGCTGGATTCTTGAACTGCTGGAGCAACAGATAGCGATCCGGGTCCGAGGCCGCAATCTCTTCCGCCTTGGCGATCGCACCGCCCATGCCCTTGGCCCCTTCGGTCAGCACCAGCCGCGCACCATAGGCCGCGAGTAGCTTGCGCCGCTCCAGACTCATGGTCTCCGGCATGGTCAGGGTCAGCGGAATCCCCTTGGCGGCGGCGACAAAGGCCAGCGCGATGCCGGTGTTGCCGCTGGTCGGCTCGACCAATTCCTTGCCAGGGCCGAGCAACCCGCGACGCTCGGCATCCCACACCATGGAGGCGCCGACCCGGCACTTGACCGAATAGGCCGGATTACGCCCCTCGATCTTGGCCAGCACCCGCGCCGACGCGCCATCCGTCACCCGATTCAGCGCGACCAACGGGGTGCGGCCGATGGACTGGGCATTGTCTGCAAACCACTTGGACATGAGATCTCCTCTAAAAATGTCACCGGCTGCCGCAAACAGGGGCCGCCAGCGTCGCACCGCACACACGCATCAGGCGGTCCGCCTCGGCTCAAGGCCCGCGCCTCCACGCGATGCGGCAGCCGGCTGGATATGCACGGGGGCACCGAGACCCCGCGACTGCGACTCCTGAAAGGACTTGAGCAAGGCGAGCCCCTCGGGCCAGGGTCCGAACCCCGACGCCTCGTTCAAATGCCCAACCTTTCCGGCATTCACGACGGTGCTGCCCCAACGGTCGGCCCAATAGGCCACTCTCGCCGGCCGCATCCAGGGATCGTCTCCGCTTGCCACGATCAGACTCGGGAAACCGAGCAGATCCCGAGGCAGATCGGACTCAATACTGTCCCCACTGGTCTCCGATTCTCGCAGCCCCCGAGCCGAGAAGCGATCGGGATCGCCCGGAGCCACCAGCAGGGCTCCCGCAACCCGCGAGGTCAACGCATTGCCCGCAGTCACCGCCGCCAGGCAGCCGAAACTATGCGCGACCAGCCACACGGGCTTTGGCGCATACTGAATCGCAAGCCGAATGGAGTCCACCCAATTCGCCAGCACCGGCGCACCCCAATCGATTCCGGACACCCGGCGTGCATCCGGGAGCTGACGCTCCAGCCAGCTCTGCCAATGACCGGGACCACTCCCCTGAAAGCCCGGAATGATGAGTGTCGAATGCGGAGGAAAAGCGGCGATCTTGCTCGAAGACATGGCGGTCGCTCCTGAATGGCGTGAGATCGGAAACATCGGCCCGACCCAAAACCGGATCGGTGCATGACTCAACGATAGCCACCGCAATCAGCAAACGAAAAGAATAGTTATCGCTTTGAATATAACGCCAGGGCATACCCCCCGCAGCCTGGGTGCAGCGCAGCGAAACCCAGGAGCGCCGCCAAATCCGCCGCCCCGCCCCCGCAAGAGCACTCCCCGGATTCCGCTATGCTGTATCCGGGCGACGAAACCCCGAAATCGATACCCGATTTCGCCACGCACACTCCTCTGGACGGAGGTCCGCCATGAAAGGATCCATCGCATTCGCCTGCGCCCTTTTGACCCTCGCCATCGCCATGCCCTCGGCCGCGCAACAGGTCCGCCTGGAGGGTTACTTCATCGCCCTCTCGAATTGCGAGGCGACGCAGAAAAAGGACGGTGGCAACCCCGGCAACATCCGGCTCGAAGTCCGGCACGCATACGATATGATCGGACGCAACAGCACACCTGGCAGCCATTACCAAATCAAGATACCGGATGCCCCGATCACGCAAGCCCGCTGGGTTCCCATGGGCTGCGGCACCTACGCCCCCAAAGACAGCCTGGTGATATCGCAGGATCAGGGCCAAGCGCCAGGCGCACAGCCCCCAGGCACCGGAGCCAGCAGCCTCGCCCCGGACAGCATCGAATACGTCCTAGCCGCCAGCTGGCAGCCCACCTTCTGCGCCACAGCAAAGGGGCGCGACAAGAAGGAATGCCGTTCCCAGACACCCGATCGATTCGACGCCACCCATTTCGCACTCCACGGACTCTGGCCCGACGACCTCGACGACACCGCAATCTTTCCCTGCTACTGCGGCCGAGGCGGTCCGGTGAGCTGCACGGGCAGCCAGGACCGCGATACCCAGATCAGGCTCTCGCCCGAGGTCATGAACGAGTTGAAGGTCGCCATGCCAGGCGTGCAATCCGGCCTGCACCTGCACGAATGGCCGAAACACGGCGCCTGCTACGAAAGCGACAAAAGTGGTCCGGACGCGGGGACCGACCCCGATGAATACTTCACCGAGGCCATGGCCGCCCTGAAGGCGCTCAACGCCTCCGGCGTGCGGCAACTCTTCGCCGAACATCTGGGACAAACGCTGACACGCGAGCAGATCCAGTCCGCATTCGACAACGCCTTCGGCACAGGAGCCGGAGAACGCGTCCTCATCCGTTGCAGCAAGGTCGGAGGCGACAACCTCATCGCCGAACTCTGGATCAATCTCAAGGGCGACATCGCCGTCCCGGCCGATCTCGGCAAGCTGATACAGGCCGCGCCGCCGACATCCAGATCGACCGATCAAACGAGCTGCGCCAAGGGGCGCGTACAAGCGGTGCGCTGAAGATGCGTAACAGAAAGACGCTCAAGCCCTGTTTGACCGGGCTCGCGCGTCTCCCTGGATTTCGCCCTTGCGGGGGTTGTTGGGGAAGGGCGCGTAAACGCCTGCATCAACCCCCGTGGAGTCAGTCCGAGAGGGTCAGACACGAATGCCTTGACCGCCCAGTTGACGCCGCACGATGGGGTCGGTGCGGTTTTTCGATGTCGCGGCCTTCATGAAAACGACGACCCGATCGATATCGCGGATGACACCGAGCAGGACCTCGTCATCCTGATAGAAGGTTCTCAGGGATTCGAAGGCGATGTCCATCAGATGCTCGTCGGCACGGGCGATGCCGACCGCATAGGCGATGTTGCAGGCCAGTCCCGCCTGATGATGATGCAGGCGCCCGGCGAAACGACGCCAAGCATCGACCCAACCCTCCCATTCCCTGGACGAGACGTTGGCGCGACTGGTCCGCAGGAAGAGAACCACCTTCAAGAGTTCGTCTTGCCATGCCCAGACATCGTTGCCGAGACTCTTGCGAACCCGCTCGACCACACGCCCGTGGTACTGGACGCAGTGGTCGCATTGATAGTAGAGCCCCAGCGCATAGGCGATGTACTCGCGTTCGAGCTCGCTCAGCGTAAAGGGGTCTGACTCCCCGGGAGCGCCGGAGAAGGTATGTGCATGCAACTCGTTCAGCACATCGTTGAAGGGCTGGCCCTGTATGGATTCACGTACTGCTGCTTGACTGGCCACCGTTGAAACCTCTTAGAAATACGACTTTATCTAGCTTGATGCTGCGCACGGGCGCATATCACGCACGTTCTGGCCCGCCGCCCGCGACCCTTACGACCAGTTGGCCATTGATGGACCGATCCGGGTCGAGAATGCGCTCGCCGGGCACGTTGCAGGATGGGGATGTATCGACAACCACGGGGCCTCCGAATAGCCCTGATTGCCTCGACGCACGCTAAAGATCTAGGGCGTCTTGGCGCGGAGAGATGGCGAAACGCCTGATGGACTCCTGGGCTGGGCGCGGCCGGATTGTACGCTCATGCTCGAAGGATGAATCAACGCCAAGGATACATTGGATGCCGACACAGGCTTACACAATATCACCAAATTGTGATGAATTAGACGTCTTCAAGCATGCCAAACCGCCGTTTCGGCGACACACGCCAAAATTTCGGGGCCTCGACACCGTGCATGTGGACTGCGATGGCCTCGGCTCTGCCCCCTGCCCCACCACGTCGGCAGGCGATCGATGCCCGATCACCAGAGGAAGGACGCCCTCAACGGCAAATGATCGGAGGCCACACGGGTCAGCGGGCTGCGGATCACCTCCAGCGCGTCCAGCGTCAGACCACCAGCGAACCAGATGCGATCCAGCGGAAAAAGCGGAAAGACGCCTGGAAAGGAGCGATGAATCGGGGCGGGTTGGAGCCATGCATCGATGGCCGAAAGCCGTCGCGGGTGTCGGCGCCATTCGTTGAAGTCCCCGAGCAGGATGGTCGGACGCATGCCGCTCGGTCGCCTGGCGAGTTGGCCGAGCCGCTCGGCGATCCGGGCGAGCTGGCAGCGTCGCTCGGCGACGCTCAGTCCGAGATGGGTCGCGAGACAGCAGAGTTCCGACGACACCCCATCAGCGGCCGGATCCGCAGCGCTCATGTCCATGACCGCCTCGATGAGGCCGCGCGGCTCGCGTTCGGGGTAGCTTAGATTCCGCTGCCGCTGGATCTTGACCGGCAGTCGGCTCAGCAACACGTTACCGTAGTTCGAGCGCTCCGAGGTCAGGGTCGGCCCCAGCAGGGGTCGGTAGCCTTGGTGCCTCAGACGCTGCATCAGTGGCACGTAGTCCGGCCCTGGCTTGAGCGGCGTCTCGACCTCCTGCAAGGCGACCAGATCGGCGTCCAAGTCCAGAATGACATCCAGGATCCGCCCGTCGTCGATACGGCGATCCGACCCCATCGAGCGATGAATGTTGTAGGTCGCCACCGTCAGGGGCCGACGCTTATCCGTCATTGGCGAGCATCCGTCGTCCATACCAGGTCAGGCCGGCGATCGCCAACACGCCCACGAAGACGAGCGCCACGGCGCGCAGGTCCGCCTTGCCGATCAGCGACATGAGCCCCTCGGCGAAGACCGCCATGGCCAGGATGGCCGGGGTCATGCCGATCGCGGTGCCGATCATGAAGTCGCGCACCCGCAGATGCGAGGCGCCGGCGAAGAGATTGATGACGGCGAAGGGCGCCACCGGAACGATGCGCACGGTGATGACGGTCAGGATACCGTAGCGCGCGAGGCGGCGGCTCAGCCGGCCCAGCCCGCCGCCGGACATGCGATCCACGGCCGCGCGGCCGAGATAGCTGCCGATCCCATAGCCGGCATAGGCCGAGAGCGTGGCACCGCTCAGGGCGACCACGGACCCGGTTACCGGCCCGAAGACCAAGGCGGACACCAGGATCAAGAGGGTCACTGGAACGGCGATCACGGCGGCCGTGACGAAGGCGGCGACGGCGACCGGCGGCCCCCAGACGGCATGACTCAGTCCCTGGACCAGATTCGCCAGGCTATCCGGGCTCAGCCAGTCTCCGAGCGCGGTCCAGCGCCAGCTGGCCGCCAACGCGACGAAGAGCGCCACCAGGACGCCACCGAGGATGACCCGCCAGCGCAGATGCCGGGCGTGCTCCTCTCCGCCGACCACGACCTTGGTGACCAAATCGCCGTCGATGGGCCGATCCGGATCCAGGATGCGCTCGTCCGGGAGCTGGCGATTCCATTCGGGATCCACCTCGCCGTCGAGGACCGCAAGCCGGATCGCAGGATCCGCGTCCGGCGCCGACTGTTGCTCGCGCAACCGTTCGAGCGCCTGGAGAATCCCGCCGCCCTGTTCGCGCGCCTGACGTTCGGCCTCATCGACCCGCTCGGGCTCGACCGAAAGGAACATGCCGATCAAACGCTGACGCAATGACCGAATGGCGGCGATCGCCTCATGGTCGTCGACGACGACACAGAGGTCGCATTCGCTGTCGAGTCCCATGGATCGATTGCTCAGATTGGAGGACCCGATCCGCAACACGGCGTCGTCGACGATCATGAGCTTGGCGTGGACCATGAGGCAGCCGTCGCCCAGCCCCTGGACGTCGGGATAGTAGACGCCGAGCCGTCCGTGCCGGTCGAGCCTGCGCATGCGCGCCAGCATGCGCGCACGCAGCACATCCATGGTGTGCTGCTCGATCCAGGCGCCGGTCCCCTGCGGCAAAATGACGATCACCTGCGGCCCCTTCCGGCGTCTGAGCGAGCGGCACAGCGCCTTGACCAGGGAGCGGGAGGAAAGGTACTGGTTCTCGATATAGATACAGTCCCGCGCCCGATCGATCATGTCCAGATAGAGCTGCTCGACCTCGCGCGACTCGGGGCGCTCTCCGTAGGCGGGCAAGGTGCGGGCGATCCCCACCTGCGTATCTCGCAGCATGGGTTCTACGCCTTGAGGCCAAGGAGACGGCGCATCATCCGAGGCGGACACGGGCTCCAGGGTCTCGCCGGTCGCCCACCGCCAGCGATCCTGGAAGAGATCCATGATGGCGGTCGCGGCCGGGCCGTCGACGAGCATTTGCAGGTCGTGGAAGGGCTGATAGGGATCGCCGTCCGGATCGACGCGACGCTCGTCCGCAGGCGGGTGTGCGTTGGTGTCCCAGCGCCACTTGCTCAAATCGAAGCCACCACAGAAGGCGATGCACCCGTCGATGGCGACGAGTTTCTGATGCTGACTGGCGACGACCGGATGGCTGGCGTCCTTGACGAAATGCAGCCGTGGATGATCGTCGCCCCAGGGATGATCGCCCAGAAAGAGCGGCTCGCGCTCCAGGGCGTAGATGGGGGCATAGTCCCAAAGCAGGACGAAGACCTCCAACTCCGGGGTGCGCTCCAGCAAGTGGCGCAGCAGTTCGGCAAGCCGGACCGGATGGCCATCGTCGAAGCCGTCGCGGACCAGCCGCAGCTGGCTGTGCAGATCCCAGCCGGCGATGGCGATGCGTCGGCGGGCCTGGATCATGGCCTGGCGCACGACGCCGTAATACTCCTCGCCGTCGACCAGCACGGAGAGTCGCTCGGCCCCCTCCAGGCGCCAGCAATTGCGGCCCGGCTCCAGCAGCGAATCGAGCCCCTTGAGCGACTCGCTGCCGCCGGAAGGCGATGGTCTTGGGCGCCGACCGACACGCCGACTGGATCGAGCGGAATCAGAGGCCGAGGATTCGCGCTCGAACAGATCGATGGGTGAGGATGTATCGACAACCATAGGTGTCTCCGAATAGTCGTGATCGCCCCGCTGCCCGCGCGCGACGCGGCTCATTGGCGCGGAGGCTGTGGCGGGATGCCTGATCGATGCATGGAGCCGACACGGCCGGATTGAACGCTCATTCCGACATCAAGGTCCGACACAACGAGGGGGCATCGATCAAACAGAGGGCAAGTAGAGTTTGTTATCGAGACAAGCGGCGTGGATAGATGGCTAGCGCGACTCGCTCTCCCATTCTATCCGTCGAGGATGAATCGACGCCAAAGCCAGAATCATCTTTGGCTGCTGGCACAAGCTTAAGCAGCCAATTTAAATGGAGGCGAAATCGACTTGTTCAAGCCGATAACCCGCCGTTGCAGCCGTATAGAAGGAACGCAAATAAACTTTTTGTTTGTGACGTTATTCTCACCTGCCCCCGAAATGTCAACGTAGAGTGTCGAGCGAACAGCAACTCATCCCGTACAACCCAGGGGTTTGAATGAACACGAATACAATAATTACAATCAGTTATTTAGGACCCTTTCCGACAATCGCCCCGACGACTATTGCTTGATTCAGGCTCCGGCAATCGAGTCAAATCTAGAGCGTTACATTTTCGCACCGTTCGTGACCGACAAAGCCCTGCTCGTATAACCTCCGACTCGAAGAGAAGACAGACGCTACCAGGGACACGGGATACAGGATACAGGCATTGGCCTCAAGGCTTCCGCCGAAGGCCCTGTTCTAACAGACCACACCGAGAACCGCACATGCAACGTTACATCCTCACCGAATACGAAGATGCATCGCCCGAGACTCGGGCGGTCTATGACGACTATATGCGCATGAGCGGAGACAGCTCGGTGCCGATCTGGATGAAAAGCCTGGGACACAGCTCCGCGCTGGCTCGCGCCTATTGGGAAAGGGCGAAGGGCACCCTCTTTAGCGGCAGTCTGCCGCTACCGCTGAAAGAGATGATCGTATTCGCCGTATCCGCCAAGCATGGCGCCCGTTATTGCTCGGCCTGCCACGCCCAGAACGTGCTCGGCCTCGACAAGACGCTGGCATTCCAAGACCTGTCCAATTTCGTCCACGCCGAGACCGACTGCACCCTGCCTCCCTACTACGAGCGTGTGGTGGAGTTCGCGAACAAGGTGGTGTCGGACCCCAATCAGGTCGAGGACGCGGACTTCGAGACGTTGATGGACGAGGGTTTCAGTCAGGAGGAGATCTGCGAAATCATCGCCGTGATCGATTTGGCGTCCATGTTCAACATCTACACCAGCACACTCAAGATCGATCTGGACCCAAACTATCGGGCCATTCTCTAAAAGACGCTCGCCCGCTCCGAGTGCTCGCCAGGGAGACGAAACATGGATACAGAAACCAAATCGGATTGGCAAGAGCGAACCACACAGCAGCTGGTGCGCTACGAGGCGCTCTTCAAACTGCTCGACGACATTCAGCAAACCGAAGACATCCAGCAGATCTCGCACCGGGTCGCCGCCCATTGGAAATATTTCGCCAACGTCGCCTGCTGGCGCATGGTGATCCCCCATGAGAACGGCTTCAGAGTCATCGACGGCGTTCGTGGAGCAGCCCATCTCGCGGAGGTGACAACACTGCACCCTTGGGATGCGCACCATCTGGCCGCCCAGGTACCGAGAAAGATCGATCCTGCCGATATTCGCGACGGCCCGCTGCCACCGGAGCATCTCGAAGGAAAAACCATCGTCGAGATCCAGGTCTTACCCTTCGCGCGGCTCGGCCAGTGCCTCGGCCTGCTGACCGTAGCCGCGCGACGCACCCCCTTCAATGACCTGGATACCCGATTCATCCGCATCTTCGGCAGCCATTTCACCGAGCGCCTGACCACCATCCAGCTACGACAGCAGGCGATGGAGGCGCTCCTGCACAAGGCAACCCGCGACGCCCTGACCGGTCTGCTGAACAGGGGAACCATCCTGGAGCATCTCGGCAAGCAACTCGCGCGCGCTCGGACCGAAGAACAACCGCTGAGCGTCATCCTGGCCGACATCGATTTCTTCAAAATCATCAACGACAGCCACGGCCATCTGGCGGGCGACCAGGTGCTGTGGGAGGTCGCGTGCCGGCTACGCTCACACACCCTCGCGAGCGACAGCCTGGGACGTTACGGCGGCGAGGAGTTTCTCTTCGTACTCTATCCCTGCACCGAGGACGCCGCCGCAAACACGGCCGAACAGTTTCGCCGGGCCATCGCCGAACTCCCCATCACCCTCAGTCGCGATCCAGCGCAGGATCTCGGCGTCACCCTCAGTCTCGGTACATCCAGCACCGACGGGCGCTCGGACGTCAGGCTGGAGGAATTGCTCAAACGGGCCGACGACGCGCTCTATCGCTCTAAGGCATCGGGCCGCAACAGGGTCACGACCGGATGAACCGGTCGGCGCGAACCGGACCCGCGCCCTAGATGGAAGGTGGAGCTCACGCGTTCATCGTAGGCGCAAGCCCTCAGCGGCCAGAGTAATATAGCCGCAGGTTATGACCTGGATGCGCCGCATGAACCTTCAGCAGCTCAGATACATCAACGAAGTGGTCCGCCAGGGCCTGAACGTTTCGGCGGCGGCCGAGGCGCTCTTCACCTCACAACCCGGCGTCTCCAAGCAGATACGTCAGCTGGAAGACGAGCTGGGCGTGGAAATCTTCGCCCGCCAGGGCAAGCGACTGGTCGAGGTGACCGAGCCCGGACGCGAGGTGCTGGCGATCGCCGCGCGCATGCTGGGCGATTTGGACAATCTGCGCCAAGTCGGGGCCGAGTTCAGCAACGAATCGGTGGGCAAGCTCTCCATCGCCACCACCCACACCCAGGCCTGCTACGTACTGCCGAAGGTGGTTCACGCCTTCATCGAGCGCTATCCGCAGGTCGGTCTTTCGCTGCAGCAAGGCAATCCGCCGCAGGTGTGCGAGCTGGTCCGCTCCGGGCGGGCGGATCTGGTCATCGCCACCGAATCGGTCGCCGACTATCCAGAGCTGCTGAGCCTGCCTTGCTACGAGTGGAATCACTGCATCATCGCCCCGCTCGGACATCCAGTTCTCGATACCGCTCCGCTCAGCCTGAACGAGATCGCGCGCTGGCCGATCGTGACCTACGACTCGGCCTTCACCGGTCGCAACCAGATCAACCGCGCCTTTCAGAGCCACGGACTGGAGGCCAGAGTGGTGCTCACCGCGTTGGACGCGGACGTCATCAAGACCTATGTACGCATGGAGCTCGGTATCGGGATCGTCGCCCGCATGGCCTACGACCCCACGTTGGACATCGGACTCGGGATGTTGGACGCCGGGCATCTGTTCGATTCCAGCGTCACCCACCTGGGCCTACGCCGAAATGCCTGGCTGCGCAGCTACACCTACGACTTCATCGAGCTGTTCGCCCCGCACCTCACCCGCCGCGTCATCGATCGTGCGCTGAAGGCCGACGGGAGCGAATACGCCATCTGAGCAACGGCGGTTCGAATCGGCGCGGCCCCGAAAGACATTACCGAGCATCCGCGCGGTAGAACGTCACGAACCAGATGCCGAGCACGATCAGCACGACGCCAACCCCATGGAAGAGCGCCAGCCGCTCGCCGAGCAGCAGCATGGCGAGCAACGCGCCGAAGACCGGAATCAGATGGATGAACTGGCCGGTGCGGTTCGGTCCCATCCGGGCCACCGCCAGATTCCAGACCATATAGGCGACGACGGACGGGAAGACGGCGACATAGCCGATCGCCGAGAGATTGACCGGGTTGAGCGCAAAACGATGCCCCTGGGCGAGATCCCAGAGATAGAGCGGAAGCAAGGGAACCAGTCCGATCGCGATGAGGATGGCGAGCAAGGCCAAGGGATCGAGCCCCGACGGACGCCAGCGCAGACAGACCGAATAGAGCGCCCAGCTCAACGCACCCACCAGGATCCAGAGATCCCCACGGTTGAACGCCAGATCGGCGAATCGGGATGGCTCCCCCTGGGTCACGATGACCAGCACGCCCAGCAGCGACAGCAGAATCCCCAGCCCCTGCCGGGCGGTAACGCCCTGGCGCAGCAGCAGGAAAGAGAAGCCCAGGATCAACACCGGCATGGTCGAGGTCAGCAAGGCCCCATTGGTCGCCGTGGTGTCCTGCAGACCCAGATAGACGAAGGTGTTGTAGCCGCTGATCGAGAGCAGCGCGAGCAGCGTCAGGATCGGCCAATGCGGCAATGCCAGTCGCCACTGGGCGCGCAGCGGAGCGGCGGCGAAGGGCAACAACACCAGCAGGGCCAGCAACCAGCGCCAGAAGGCTAGGGCGAGCGGTGGGATCTCGGCGTGCAGGGCGCGGGCGAGCACCATGTTCCCGGCCCAGAATAGGGGCGGCAGAATGGCCAACAGCCAGATGGGAAAACGCATCCAGATTCAGCTCCCAGCCATGGCCGGCGCGAATCGGTCAGTCGAATCGAAACGGATAACACGGCCTTATTCAGCGGATGAGGGACGACGCTCGCTCCCGACGTCTCCGATCGGAGCGGCAAAGGCATCGAGCACCAGGGTTTCGGTCGCACCGGTGAGCGAAGTCAGGAAGGCCACCAGATCCAGGGACTCCCGTGCCGTCAGTCCGAGCGGGCGGATGCGCGGATCCTGCAGCAGATTGGGCACCCCGCCCCGATCGTAGAAGGCAACGACCTCCTCCAAGCGAAGGAACCGACCATCATGCATATAGGGCGCGGTCAGCGCAACATTGCGCAAGCTCGGCGTCCTGAAACGCCAGCGATCGGCCGGATTCCGGGTGATGCGGTAGCGGCCCAGATCGGCCGTGCGCCGGGGACGCGAAACGGACGAGAGCGCCGCCGCCGAAAGCTCGCCGTAGACACCCGGCGCCAGCAGGACGCGGCGCGGCTCGGTCCGTCCGCGCTCATTCGGGCTTGGGTAGCCGACCCCGGTGTTGTGCAGCGCCTGGTCGGTGAAGAGCGCGCTCCGCTCGCCGATGGCGTGACAGCCGCTGCATCCGGCGCGGCCGGTGAAGAGCGCGAAGCCGCGCCGGGCCGATACGCTCAGTGCATCGCGCTCGCCGCCGAAATACCAGCGGTCGAAGGGCGAATCGGCCGAGAGCAGGGTGCGCTCGTAGCTGGCGATGGCCTGACCGACGCGCTCCATGCTGGCCGGCCGACCCGCGAAGGCCGACTCGAAGAGCCCCGCGTAATCGGGCCAGGTTCGCAGACGTTCGAGTACGATGCCGATGGACGGATTGGCCATCTCCAGCGGATTGATCATCGGCTGCCACGCCTGGTGCTCCAGGCTGCGTTCGCGTCCGTCGTGGAAGAGTTGGTGCAGGTAGGCGACGTTGTAGAGCGTGGGCGCGTTGCGACCGACGTCCCTGCCCTCCAGACCGACCGCCGTCGCCAACTCGTTGTTGGTGAACCCCTGCTCCGGGATGTGGCACATGGCGCAGGACTGGGTGCCGTTGAGCGAGAGGCGCCGGTCGTAGAAGAGCTTGCGCCCGAGCGCGATCTTCTCGGCCGTCAGCGGATTGTCGGCCGGTACCGGGAGCGGCGGCAGACCCAGCGGCGGATCGCTCGCCAGCGCCAGCAGATCCGCCTCCCGGCCGACACGCCCGCTCAACGCCAGGGAGCGGGTGCGATAGTCCGCCGACGCGTAGCCATCGCGATTGTCGCCGGGTCCGTCGACCGCCGCCGAAGCGGGCGGCAAGATGGGGAGAGAGGCCAGCCAGCACAACAGACACCAGCCGCCAGCGACGATCGGGCGCGAAATCCCGCGCCAGGCTCGACGGACGCTCGGCGCGGGAATCGATGGGTTTCGCTGCGCTCGACCCATCCTACGGCCCCGAGGCGGCGTCAGCGGCAAGGCGATCGAGATCGTCGCCGGTCAGTGCATGGAGGAAGGCGATGAGGTCCGCCCGTTCGTCGGCGCTCAGACCGAGCGGTCGGATGCGCGGATCCTGCTCCGGGTGCGGATGACCGCCGCGATCGTAATAGTCCACGACGGCGGCGAGATCGGGCAGGCTGCCGTCGTGCATGTAGGGCGCGGTCCGGGCGATGTTGCGCAGGCTGGGCGTGCGAAAGCGCCACCGGTCAACGGGGTTCTGGGTGACCTCGTAGAGCCCGAGATCGTTGAAGCGGCGCTCCTCGGTTCCGGCGAGCGCGGCGGGGTCGATATCGAGCGTTACGCCTGGCGCCAGCTCCAGCCGTCGACGTAGCGGCTCGGGGTGCATGGAGCGCGCCCAGCCGATACCGGTGTCGTGCAACCGGTTGTCCGTGAAGAGCGCATCCCGCTCACCGATCGCATGGCACTGGACGCAGCCCGCCTTGCCCTCGAAGAGCCGAAAGCCGCGCTGCGCCGCCAGGTCCATGGCATCCGTCTCGCCACCGAAACGCCAGCGATCGAAGGGCGCGTTCCCCGAGACCAGTGTTCTCAGATAGGCGGACATGGCCTCGCCAAGCGTCTCCATGTTCGCGCCCCGACCCGCGAACGCCCGCTCGAACCGCCCCTGATATTCGGGCAGCTCGCCCAAGCGATCCAGGACCATGGCGACCGAGCGATTGCCCATACGGTCGGGATCGAGCAGTTCCTGCCAGGCCAAGGTATCCAACCCGCGCTCGCGTCCGTCCAGAAAGAGCGGTTGGACGTAGGCGACATTGAAGAGACTGGCGGCATTGCGCCTGAGCGAGCGCCCCTCCATGCCGACGGCGCGCGACATGGCCTGACTGGTGAAGCCCTGGCTGGGGATGTGGCAGAGGGCACAGGAGAGCGTCCCGTTCGAGGAGAGACGCCGATCGAGAAAGAGACGCCGCCCCAGGTCGACCTTCTCGGCCGTCAGCGGCTGTCCCTCGATTTCCGGGAGCGGCGGCAGACCGAGCGGCGGACGCACCGCCCGCGCCAACAGCGCGCGACCTCCTGTCTCGGGCGGCGGTGTCGGCGCGGCCCCGTCATCGACCGCCTCTTCCAGCATCAGGGTGCGCAGATCCGCGAGCAGCAGGTCGGGATGGAGAAAGGAGACGCTGTAGATGTTGCGGATGCGCCGCTCGGGATCGATGAGAAAGACCCGCAGCACATGGGCGAAACGACCGCTCGGCCGGCCTTGCGCATCGTAGAGGCGGTTCACGCCCTGACCATAGGCATCCAGCACCGGCGCCAGCGCCGCATCGGAGGCCGCCGTCAGAAAGCGCCAGTCCGCCGGACCGCCCTGGAAACCGGCGCCGTAGAGACGCATCACCTCGGGCGTGTCGTGCTCAGGGTCGAAGCTCAGGGTCAGCAGCCGAACCTGGCTGGCCAGCTCGGGCTCGGACTTGAGCGTCCGGAAGAGACGGTAGAGCACGGCCGTGGCGAGCGGACAGCCGTTGACGTCGTCGCAGCTGCCGTAGATGAAGCTCAAGATGCTGTAGTGGCCGGCCAGCAGGTCCTCCAGTCGGACCGGCTCGCCCTCATCCGACAGGAGTTCGCCGCCCGCAGCCGGGCCGATGACCGGAAGACGATAGGAGCCAGGCTCGGGCGGCGGAAAGCTCAGCGCCCGGTAGCCGGGCGCCAGAACCTGAGCCGACGCATCCGCCGCAACGGACGCAACCGGCACGCTCAGACAGACGCCCAGCAGAAGGGCGGCTCCCATCCTCGACCGCATGGGGAGCACCGGATTCAGTCGGTTTCCGCGACCGCCGCCAGCGCGCCGCCTGCGGGCATGGAGCTCTCGGCGATCTTGCTCGCATAGAGCGCGCGCGAGTTGAGCGTGATCAGATGGGCGCGACCCAGCTTCTCCTTGTAGAAATCGACCGTGAAGCCCTCGGTCAGCTGCTTGCCGTCCCAGTGGTACATCTTGAGAAACTGCTGATCGTCATCGCCCTTCTTGTCCCAGTTGGCGAGCAGCGAGGAGGTGAAGTAGAGACGTTCGCCGTCCCAGCTCTGGGAGACCATGTTGACCTGCGAGCCGATCTTGAAGGTGTCCACGAGCTTCGCATTGAAGGGATCGGAGACATCGAACAGCCGGGTCGAACCGTCCATGAAGGTGTTGACCCAGAGGAAGCGGTCGTCGGCGCTGATGGAGAAGGCGACCGGCAACGGCACCTTGGAGGGATCGCCGATGGTGCCGACCTCCTTGGCGGTCCAGCCCTGGTCCTTGTCCTCGTAGATCAGCCAGATCTTGGAGGTGAGCGCGGTGGTGGTGAAGCAGTAGTTGTTGCCCCAGGCACAGCGGATCTCCAGCGGTGCCCCCGGCACGTCGAAGACCTTGAGCGGCTTGCGCGCGTGCAGATCCCAAACCACGGCCGTGTTGCCGAAGCGCTTCATGGCCTCCGGGTCGTTCAGCATCTTGCCGAAGTCCATCATGTAGTTCGACCAGCCGGTGAATGAGGTCGTCACCATAAGGTTCTTGGCCGGCAGGAAGCGCACGTCGTAGCCGTAACCGTCGGCGAACTGGCCGGTCTTCTCGGCGCCCTGGAGATCCTCGTCGGTCGGCATCCAATGGGTCGCGACATACTCGCCCTCGTTGCTGTACTCGACCAAGGCGGTCCGTCCGCCGTGGTCGGCATTGTTCGAGAGCGCGCTGATCATCATGCGCCCAGGCAGGGCATAGAAGCTGTGCGGGCCGACCACCCCGCCGCTCACGGCGACGAAGTCGTCGATCACCTTGAACAGACTCGGCTTGGCCGGATCCGTGTGCACGTCGAAGATGAAGATCTTGTTGGTGTCCAGCCCTCCCGCCCAGAGATAACGGCGGTCGTCGGAGTAGCCCGAGTGATGCGCCTCGTTGCGGCCGCCGACCGAGACGCTATGCAGCACCTTGCCATAGGTCGGCGAATCCGGGTTGGCGTCGATGCTGACCAGCTTGTCCTGCTCGTCGCCCATGCCCTCGACGCCCAGGGTCCAGACGTAGACATAATCCTCTTGGCCGACAATCTTGGGCGAGTAGGGCGAGACGCAGGTCTCGTCGGCGAAGACCGATCCGCCCCCCGCCAAAACCAGCGCGCTGGTGACACCAACGGCTGAAACCCAGCCTGACAGTCTCTGGAACATGCCGATCCTCCTCTCGTGTTGTTGTAGTACGCGGAATCGAGCCGAAGCCCTCGCCCAAACCAGGAGGTATCCGAGCGAGCGCCAGGCCCGTTTCCGACTCCAACACTGGGGCAATTTCCGAGCCACTCGGGAGGCGATCGGATCGGGACGACCAGAAGCCGAACTCGACCCCGAAACCCCCAACGTCATACTGGTCGAGCAACGCAGCAGGCTGTTTCAAACCAGCGACACCTGTGCCCCGCAGGAGACACGTCGGAAAACGATCGCTCGTCGACGCCATCCCACAATCGATCGCTGGCATGCCACCTGCTGACCAAAGGCATGAACAGCCTTCACGCACAGATCCTATTGCGACTCGCACTCGCAACCCTGCTGACCCTGGCCTGCGCTCATGCCCAACCCGAACCGATCGGCGGCGACTTCCAGCTCGTCGACCAGGATGGCCGACCCTTCTCCCTGAGCCAGACGCACGGCAAGGTCGTCGTGCTGTCCTTCGGCTATACCTTCTGCCCTGACATCTGCCCGACGACCCTGGCGGTCATGAGCGCGGCGCTCCGCCAGCTCGGAGACCAGGCCGATCGGGTCCAGGGAATCTTCGTCTCGCTCGACCCGGATCGGGATACGCCCGAGAAGCTGCGCGACTACGTAGGCTATTTCGATGCGAGGCTGATCGGTCTGACCGGAACGGCCAAGGAGCTAAAGGAGGTCGCCGACCGCTACCATGTCCGCTACGCGTTCGTGGGAAAAGGAACGCGCGAGCACTACAGCCTGGACCACAGCGCCTCTATCTACATACTGGATACGGAAGGACGCGTTGCCCGTCTCGTTCCCTACGGACTGCCACCGGAGGAAATCGTGGAGACCGTACGCGGATTGCTCGACGCGCGCAGGCCTTCCGGCTGAAGCGGCGAGGCGCGCGCACTCGACCGGACCATTCCGACCCACTTGAAAGGAGATCCGAAGATGTCAGAAGAAACGGTCTATGACGAGGCGGACATCCAGCAGCGACTGAAATCCGAACTGCCCCATTGGTACTACGAGAACGGCTGGATCCGGCGCAAGTACCGCACCAGCGGCTGGAAGGGGACCCTCATGGTCATCAACACGGTGGGACATCTGGCCGAGGCGGCCTGGCACCACCCCGACCTGGCGGCCTCCTATGCCTTCGTCATGGTGAAGCTGATGACCCACTCGGCCAAGGGCATCACCGACAAAGACTTCGAACTGGCACGCAAGATCGAGGAAACGCTCATGTGGCGTCCCGGCGCCGAAAGCGCGCTGGACGGGACGCCCGACGATCTCCGCTACGCCTACATCAAGTACGACTGAGGCCCGGCGCCGACCCGGAGAGCTCGGGCGGCGGCTGCAAGACATTGGTCTCGCCCTCGCTGCGGGCGATGATGACGGCACCGCAGGAGTCGCTGAAGACGTTCACGGTGGTGCGCATCATATCGAGGATACGGTCGACGGCCAGGATGAGGCCGATGCCTTCCAGTGGCAAACCGACGGCGCCCAGGATGATGGCGATGGCGACCAGGCTGGCGGCAGGGATGCCGGCCACGCCGATCGAGGTCAATAACGCCAAGGACACGACCAGAAACTGAGTGCCGAAGGTGAGATCCAGTCCGTAGGCCTGGGCGATGAACATGGCGGCGACGCACTCGTAGAGCGCGGAGCCGTCCATGTTGACGGTCGCGCCGAGCGGGAGCACGAAACTGGTGACGCGATTGGAGACGCCGGCATTCTTCTCGACGCATTCCATGGTGACCGGCAGGGTTGCGGATGAGGACGCGGTCGAGAAGGCCGTCAGCAGGGCCGAGCCCATCGCCGAATAGTGACGGATCGGACTCACGCCACCGATGAAATAGAGCAGCAGCGGCAGCACCACCAGGAAGTGCGTCCCCAGGGCGAGCACCACGGTGAGGAAGAAGAGCGCCAGCGGCACGAAGGCGTCGAGCCCTGTGCTGGCGACCGTCTTGGCCACCAAGGCGAAAACGCCGATGGGCGCGAAACGCATGATGAGATCCGTAATGCGCATCATGATCTCGAACACGCCTTCGAAGAAACTGGATTGCGTCTTGGCGAGATTCTCGGGAAGGCGGGTGATGAAGAAGCCGTAGAGCAAGCCGAAAAAGATGAGCCCCAGCATCTGGCCAGCCGCCGCTGCGGCCACCACGTTGGTGGGTATCATGCGCAGGAAGACCTCCACCACGTCCCCGCCATCCTTGTCGCCGATCTTCGCTTCGAGCGATTGGACATCGGCGCTGAACCCGAAGACCTCTTTCGGATCCCCGTCCACCACGCCTGGCTGGATCAGGTTCACCAGGATGAGACCGACCAAAATGGCGAAGAGGCTGGTCATGGCGTAATAGCCGATGGTCTTGCCACCCAACCTGCCGAGATTGCCCGACCCGAGCCCTGAGACCCCGACGATGATCGATGAGAGGATCAGCGGAACGATCAACATCTTGAGTGCGTTGAGGAAGAGCTTCCCAACAAAATCGAAGATCGCGTAGAAGGTGACGCCGAAGAGTCCGGCTTCACGCCCGACCGCGAGCCCGACCAGAATGGCCAGGCCCAGTGCGATCAGAATCTGCCAATGGAGCTTGAGCTTGAGTGGAGACATCGGCGACTACCCTGCTTGCGTCGGCGGATTCGGGCAGCCCGATCGCTCGGGGGAAAACCCATCACCACACCATGAAATGAGTCTGGACGCATGATGTCAGATCGTGCCCGGCCGAGCAATCGAGGCCCGGCGATACGGATCGCGCGGCCGGGTCGAGATCAGGGCTTGAGCCCGTACTTGGAGGGATCGACGCGGGTCCAGGTTTGGGTCTTGCCAAGCAGGCTGATGACCACATAACCGCGCAGTTCGAGACGATCCTCGTCGGCCAGGGTGATGGTGCCCGAATAGGTCTTTCCGTCGCGCGGGTTGTAGACCTGACCGCCGGAATAGACGCCCGGCGTGTCGCCAGGCACGAACCCCGAGAGGATCCGCAGTCCCAACCGCTTGTGCTCGCGTAGTGCCGGGTTGGGATTGAAGTCATCCAGCAAGGGCTTGCCGGCGCGCCCCTCGGGATCGTCGCTCGGATAGCTGGCCTCCTTCATCCAGACCGTGCTGCCGTTCAATGTGCCGCCAGACTCCTGCAGCCGAACCACGGCGCCGCCGTCCTGGACGAGCCAAAAACCGACCGGCGACGGCTCCGCCGACCAAGCGGCGAGCGGCAAGAGCAGGACGAGGATTCCGAGCAGGCGGGAGCGGCGCATCATGGTGGTCTCCGAGCATAATAAGAGGCGGGGTAGTTCAACATCCAAGCCTGAGCCATGCAACCGACGTCGATCCCTGTTGACGGCAATGCCGATGGATCACTTGGACAGGTATCAATCTTCAGACACGGGTGATCCCGACGATGATTCACATACGACCGACCCATTCACCGATCGGCCTGCTCCTGATCGTCGCACTGGCGGCTCCAGGCGCGGCCCTGGCCTACGACAACAAGGACGCCATCCAGTCGTGCGAGAGCCGGCTGCGCAGCGACTACGGCCTCATGGATCTGCGCGAATCGCGCGCCGAACAGATCCCGGGCGACAAGCACTATCGGGTCGAAGGCAAGACCAAGATCGACGGAACCAAATATCCCTGGCGCTGCGAGGTCGACAGACGCCGTGTCGTCGACATTCGCTACCATGGACCCCGCCCGCAGAGGCCGATCGCGGGCGGCTCCACAGAGGTGAGACAGATGGCCTCGGGCGACCTCGATGTACGCGTTCCGGGCGGTTGCCGGGCAATCTACGATCACCGAGGCAATCTCATCAGACACTACCGAAACTGTGGTACGGATGAGATGCGCAGCGCCGATCAGGCCATTCGCGAGCATCTGCGCCAAAACCGTTGGGACGACGATCGTCCTGGACGCGATGACCGCGAGATGCCACCTCAGATCCTCCCAGGCCGCCACGGCGAAACCCGAGTCCTGTTCGAGGACGATTGTCAGGTCATCTATGACCGCTCGGGTCGTCGCACGGACGCCAGCCCGAACTGCCGCAACCACCAGATCATCCAGGCCGACCGCGCCATGCTCAGATACCAGCGGGGACCCAGATATTGATCCCGCGCCCCATCCGGGATCCCGCTCGCGACCGGCAACCCCACGCGCTTTCGAACGCACCAGGACCCCCAACATGATCAGCGACCCCCAACAACGCGATCGGATCCTCGATGTCTTTCCCTTTCTGCGCGCGGCCTCGCCCGACTTCCGCGAGGCGCTGTTCGACACGGCCACGTCGATGCGTTTGCCGGCTGGGCATCTCATCTGCCAGGACGGTTCGCAGTGCGCGGCGCTCCCTCTGGTGATCGCCGGAACGGGCCGCGTCTATAAGCTCGGCGAGAACGGTCGCGAGATCACGCTCTACCGGATCGAGCCGGGCGAAAGCTGCGTGGTGACCGCCTCCTGCATCCTCAGCGACCGCCCCTTCCCCGCCTTCGCCGAGTGCGAGACCGAGGTCGAGGCGCTGGTGGTGCGCCCGAACGACGTGCGTCGCTGGATGGCCGATTCGGCGCCCTGGCGCGCGTACATCTTCGGCCTGATCGCCGAGCGGCTTCAGGAGGTCTTCGGCGTGCTCGACGCCGTGCTCTTCCAGCGCCTGGACCAGCGGCTCATCGCACGGCTGCTGAGCCTGCGAACCGCCTCGCCGACGCCCGAGATCCGCATGACCCATCAGGCGCTGGCCGTCGAGCTCGGGTCCTCGCGCGAGGTCATCAGCCGGGTGCTGAAGGGATTGGAGGGACAGGGGCTCTTGCGCGCCACGCGCGGGCTCATCGAACTGCTGGACATTCCCGAACTGGAGCGGCGCGCGCGAGACGGCTGAAGACATTTTCGAGCGAGGGTGACAAAGTCACTGAGCGCAATGACCCAGGCCGATAGTCTCCTACCACACCACGTCGGACCGGCCGCAACGGTCGGTCGCCATCATCCTGGAGACCATCGCATGACTCAGAATCTCGGCAAGCTCGACCGCACCATCCGCATCGTCGGCGGCATCCTTCTCATCGCCTGGGGGCTCGCCTCGCAGAACTGGCTCGGCGCCATCGGCCTGATCCCGCTCGCCACCGGCCTGATCGGCTGGTGCCCCGCCTACCGTCCGCTCGGACTGAACACCAACAAATAGGCCTGAAACCGGTTCTCTCCTCCATCGTCCTCTCCCGCCGGGAGCGGACGATTCGGAGCACTCACGCACGAGATCCGCGCCTGGAGACACCATGGCCACCCCGACCGAAACGCACTCGCGCATCCAATTCTTTCCCATCTCCTTCTTCGCCATGGTCATGGGTCTGACCGGCCTGACCATCGGCTGGGAGAAGGCCCAGCACATCCTGGATCTGGATCTGGGCATCACCCCCTGGCTGGTCGGTTTCAGCTCGACCCTGTTCCTGGTCCTGGCCTTCCTCTACGCCACCAAGCTCGCGCTGCATCGCGCGTTCGTCGTCAAGGAGCTCAGACATCCGGTGAAGCTGAACTTCTTCCCGGCCATCTCGATCAGCCTCCTGCTGCTGGCCATCGCCTTCCTGCCACTCGCGCCGTCGGTGAGCCGCGTGCTCTGGACCGCCGGCGCCAGCCTGCACCTGCTGTTCACCCTCTATGTGGTGAGCGTCTGGATCCATCACGACCACTTCCAGGTCCACCACATGAACCCGGCCTGGTTCATCCCGGCGGTCGGCAACGTGCTGGTCCCGGTCGCGGGCGTTCCGCTGGGCCACCCGGAAGTGTCCTGGTTCTTCTTCAGCGTCGGCATGCTCTTCTGGCTGATCCTGATGACGATCATCTTCTACCGGGTGCTCTTCCATCAGCCGATCGAGGAGCGACTGATGCCGACGCTCTTCATCCTCATCGCACCGCCTGCGGTCGGCTTCATCGCCTATCTGCGGTTGGTTCAGGACCTGGACGGCTTCGGGCATGCGCTCTACTACAGCGCGCTCTTTCTGACACTATTGCTCTTCACCCAGGCGCCCCGGTTCCTGCGGCTCGGATTCTTTCTCTCCTGGTGGGCCTACTCCTTCCCCCTGGCGGCCTTCAGCATCGCCAACATGCTGATGTTCGACCAAACAGGTAGCGCGTTCTTCCGTTATCTGGGAATCGGCATGCTGACCATGCTGACCGGGATCGTCGCCGTGCTGCTCGTCAACACACTGAAGGCGGTGACCAAACGAAAGATCTGTTCTCCGGACCACTAGCCTGTCCGCGCGCCATCAATCATCAGAGATGAAGACCATGTCCGACACCCAAGCACCCAGCCCCTGGAAGTCGGGGCTCGCTATCGGCTATCTAGCCCTCACGTTCGCCGCCGGCCTGCTGCTCGTCTACTCGGTAGACGCGATGCGCCCATCCGCCGCTCTGGTCATCGAGCCGGCGAGTGCTGCCGACAGCGAGAAGACAACGCGGGACCGCCAGGCCGTGCGAGACCAGGCATTGGCCGCTGAGCTCGCAGACACCCAAGCACGCATGGAGACGCTGGAAACCGCGCTGGCCGCGCTCAGACAGGATCAGATCACCCGATTCGAGACCGAGCGCCAACGGTTAACGGAGGAGCTGACCGAGATTCTGGAGGCGGATCGGTCCGCGCCGAGCGAAACCCCACCCGACGTCCAGCCGGAAACGACCGCGACGCCCACGAGCCCCCGGAAGGCCCCGTCCGTAACAGCCGAGTCGAACGCTATCTGAGCGATTGATGCTGACCAAGGAGCGAACCTGAAGCGGCCAGCGGTCTCGACGATATCGCTCCGTCCGAGTACCAACCTGTTCCCCGGCTGACACAGATGGGACGGCTGAACACCCCGCCTCCAACGCTCTAGACCTCCGTCGCAAGGCGCGCGCAAAGGTATCGCCCTGCTGAGTCTGAAATGGCACACCTTCTGCTTTTATTGTCCGCGACACATCGCGACCCAAAGATCCACCCCCGACCGCGCCAGGGACTGCGCTACGGATCCAGGCTCGCGACCACTCGCGGCAATACCATGCCATCACCACTGTGCAGAAGACGGAGGACACGCCCCATGACCTGGTCGACACCTGCCTACGAAGACCTGCGGCTCGGATTCGAGATCAACCTCTACATCAACAACCGCTGATCGAGCGGCGATGCCTGCCCCGCCGATGGAGATCACCGACGGGGCACTTCCTCATCCGAAGGCGGACGCACTCCGCCGACTCATTCGGCAGGCCGTCTCATGCGAATCCATGTACTGGGATCCGGGGCGGGCGGAGGCTTTCCCCAGTGGAACTGCAACTGTCCGAACTGCGACGGACTGCGGCGGGGAGATATCCACGCCAGCGCACGCACCCAATCCTCCATCGCGATCAGCCCGAACGACACGGACTGGGTCCTCTTCAACGCATCGCCCGACATTCGAGCCCAGATCGAATCCTTTCCGGCATTGCAGCCGGCCCACCACATCCGCGACACCGCCATTCGCGCCATCCTGCTGGTGGACGCCCAGATCGACCACACCACCGGACTTCTGATGCTGCGCGAGCACACCGCGCCCTGGGACATCTACTGCACCCGAGCCGTTCAGCAGGACCTCACGACCGGCTTCCCCATCTTCAACATCCTCGAACATTTCCGTGGCGTGCATTGGCACGAGGTGCCGACCGACCGCACGGCATTCGAGATCCTCGGCGCGCAAGGGCTGAGCTTCACCGCCGTACCGCTCAAGAGCGAGGCGCCGCCCTACTCGCCGCACAGACACAACACGGTCCCAGGCGACAACATCGGCGTGCGCGTGCGGGACGCGCGCACCGGCGGAACGCTCTTCTATGCCCCGGGCCTGGGCGCGTTCGACGAGGAGGTGCTGGGCTACATGCGCGAAGCCGACTGCATCCTGGTCGACGGCACGCTCTGGACCGACGACGAGATGATCCGCGCCGGCATCGGCGAGAAGCGCGGACAGGAGATGGGGCATCTGGATCAGTCCGGGCGAGGCGGCATCGTCGAGACGCTGGGCGCCCTGAAGGGGCCGCGCAAAATCCTCATCCATATCAACAACACCAACCCCATCCTGGACGAGAACTCGCCCGAGCGCCGCGCCCTGGAACGGGCCGGCATCGAGGTCGCCTACGACGGGATGGAGATCAAGGTGTAACCGGATCGGACGTCGAATCGATCACAACGCATCGCTCGTCACACCCGCATCGCACCGAGGAGTCTTATGGAGCACGACACACAGCCCTGGTCCCGCGCCGAGTTCGAACGGAAGCTGCGCGAGAAGGAGCGCTACTACCACATCCATCACGAGCTGCATCAGCTGATGCACAGCGGCCAGGTGGACAAGCCGGTGATCCAGGGGTGGGTCGCCAACCGTTTCTACTATCAGACATCCATCCCGCTCAAGGATGCCGCCATCCTGTCCAACTGTCCGAATCCCCAGGTACGCCGACATTGGATCCAGCGCATCATCGACCACGACGGCACCCCAGACGAGGACGGCGGGATCGAGGCTTGGCTGCAACTGGGCGAGGCGGTCGGTCTGTCGCGCGAGGATCTGTGGAGCCAGAAGCACCTGCTGCCCGGCGTCAAGTTCGCGGTCGACGCCTATGTCGACTTCGCCCGGCGCCAGCCCTGGGAGGTCGCCGCCAGCTCCTCGCTGACCGAACTGTTCGCCCCGACCATCCATCAGTCCAGACTGGATAGCTGGCCGGCGCACTATCCCTGGATCGAGCCCCAGGGTTATGCCTACTTCCGCAAGCGGCTGAGCGAGGCGCGCCGCGACGTCGAGCACGGACTCGCCATCACCCTGGACTACTACCGCACCCGCGAGCAGCAGGAACGCATGCTGGAAGTGCTGCAGTTCAAGCTGGACGTCCTCTGGACCATGCTCGACTGCATCTGGATGGCCTATATCGCCAAGCGTCCGCCCTACCACAACCTGGGAGGGCGGCCATGAGCACCGAGATCGAGCCGGGGCGCATCCCGCGCATCACCCGGCAGTTCCGGCTCCAGTGGGAAGAGGCCCAGGGCTGTCACGTACTCCTCTACCCAGAGGGCATGGTGAAACTCAACGGCCCGGCCGGCGAGATCCTCAAGCGCTGCGACGGCGAGCGTTCGATCGACGGCATCGTCGCCGACCTCGAAACCCAGTTCGCCGAGGCCCCCAATCTGCGCGACGACGTCTACACCTTCCTGAGTACCGCCCATGACAACCAATGGATCCAATTCGACGCCTAAGCCGCTCTGGCTGCTGGCCGAGCTGACCTATCGCTGTCCGCTCCAGTGTCCCTACTGCTCCAATCCGCTGGACATGGCCAAATACGCGGACGAGCTTTCGACCGAGGACTGGTTCCGGGTGTTTCGGGAGGCGCGCGCCATGGGAGCCGTCCAGCTCGGGCTCTCGGGCGGCGAGGCCCTGGTGCGCAAGGACCTGGAGGAACTGATCGCCGAGGCGCACCGGCTCGGCTTCTACACCAACCTGCTGACCTCCGGCGTCGGCATGGACGAGCGTCGCATCCGCGCCTTCAAGGAGGCGGGGCTCGACCACATCCAGATCAGCTTCCAGGCCAGCGGGGCCGAGCTGAACGACTTCATCGCCGGCAACGACACCTTCCAGCACAAGCTGGAGATGGCCCGACTGGTGAAGCAGTACGACTACCCCATGGTGCTCTGCTTCGTCCTCCATCGGCACAACACGGGCGAGGTCGCCCAGATCCTCGACATGGCGCACGCGCTGCAGGCGGACTATGTCGAGCTGGCGACCACCCAGTATTACGGCTGGGCCATGCTCAACCGCGACCAACTCCTGCCGACGCGCGAGCAGGTGCGGCAGGCCGAGGCCGTCGCCCATGAATACCAGGAACGGCTCAAGGGTCAGATGAAGATCTTCTACGTGGTCCCGGACTATCACGAGGAGCGCCCCAAGGCCTGCATGAGCGGCTGGGGCTCCATCTTCCTCACCGTCGCCCCGGACGGCACCGCCCTGCCCTGTCACGCCGCCGGTTCGCTGCCGGAACTGAGCTTTCCCAACGTCCGCGATCACGACCTCGACTGGATCTGGAACGACTCGCCCGACTTCAACCGTTTTCGCGGCTACGGCTGGATGAAGGAGCCCTGCCGTTCCTGCGACGAGAAGACCAAGGATTACAGCGGCTGTCGCTGCCAGGCCTATCTGCTCACCGGCGATGCCGCCAACGCCGACCCGGTCTGTTCCAAGTCGCCGCACCACGCGGAACTGCGCCGTCAGGTCCAGAGCGCGACCGAGCAGACCGCCCAGCCGGAGACCCCGCTCATCTTCCGCAACATGCGCAACTCCAAGCGCCACATGGGTCTGCTGGAGACCGGCGCCGCACCAACCAGGCACGTCGACCGAACGATCGTTACCGGATGACCCCGAACGTATGGAGCAGGGTAATACCCAGGCTGGTGAAGACGATGGAACCGATGGTGCTCAGCACGATGATGTTGGCTGCGAGCGCGGCGTTGCCGCCCATGGCGCGCGCCATCACATAGCTGGCGGCAGCGGTCGGCGCCGATGACATGAGGAAGAGGATGCCGAGTTCCATGCCCCGCAATCCAACCAGATAACCCATCCCGGTCACCACCAGCGGCGTGACGACCACCTTGCCGAAGGCGCCGATGAGGGCGTTGCGCGAATCCAGGTGCAGCGCCCGCAGGCTCATGGATCCGCCGGTGCAGAGCAGGGCGAGCGGCAGGGTCATCTGGGCGAAATACTCGCCCGTCTGCAGCAGCAGATCCGGCAGCCGCACCTCGAAATAGGCGAAGGGCAACGCCGAGAGGATGGCGATGATCAGCGGATTGCGGGCAATGTCCTTGAGGATGGGCACGAGCGACCGATGCTCGCTGAGCGAGCGGTTGAGCGTGACGACCGCGAGCACGTTGAAGAAGAGCGTGACCACGCCGAGATAGAGCGCGGCCGTCGCCATCGCCACGTCACCATAGGCGTTGACGCAATAGGCCAATCCCACGATGCCCATGTTGGCGCGAAAGGCGCCCTGCACCACCACGCCCCGATCCCGTCGCGGCTCCACCGTCGCCGCCGCGACCAGTTCGAAAAGCAGATAGCTCGCCAGCGTCCCCATCAAACCCACCGCCAGCAAGCGCAGATTCGCCGCCTGGGTGTAATGCGTCTGACTGATGGTGATGAAGAGCAGGATCGGCAGGGTCACGTTGAAGACCAGCCTGGACCCGACATCGGCGAAGGCGTCCGTCAGCAGACCGCGCCGCGTGAGCCAGACCCCCAGCGCGAGGACGAGCATGATGGGGCCTGTGACGGAGAGCGCGAAATCGAGATTGGAAAGCAAGCTGTGCATCGAGAGGAGTCTTTATCGAGTCGGGCGGACATACTGCCCGCCCCGCGCAGGGAGATCCAGAGCGCCGCCGCAAAGCGGCCGGCTTGGCGAACCGGCGTGACCGATCAGGGCAGCGTCAGGCGGCAATCGGGATCCGACCCGACGAGCAGCGCCTTTGCATACGACGACCCGGCCGGTAGAAACCCCTCGAAGCCGGACAGCGCCGCAGCCCCGCCGACGGCGCGCTCGACGTCCGGGCGCGGCCGACCGGTCAGGGCATAGCCGAGAATCCGACGGTCACGGCCGACGAGCAGGACGGACCTCGGAACCGACGTGTCGTGTCGCGCATAGATCCAACCCGAGAAGCGGAGATAGCGCGCATCGCCGTCGACCGGAGCGATCCCGTCCAGATGTCCGAGACAGACGCGCCCCGGAACCTCGCCGATGCGGGTGCCGAGCCGGGCACCCGCGTCCGCGAGCAGTGGATCGCCGAACGCCGACCAACCGTGCGCGATCGCCGGACGCGCCAAGGCCAGCGCCATATCGACCTCCGGAAAGGTCGCGGTAATCCGCGCCGAATCCTGAACGCCCAGTTCCAATGCCAGCGCGGTGATCGAGCGTGAAAAGTTCTGCTCCTCGTGCGACGTCGGTGCCCAGAGATCCGACGCATACTGCAGGAAGATCCTGTCGTCATGCGTCTGCAATGCAAGAAATTGGAAGGGCGTCAGCAAGAGCAGAAGCGCCAACGCGGCCCCGACCATGATCGGACGCAGACGCCGATCGTCGAGTCGGTGAGCGAACCGAGCGGCGAAGGCGATCAGCAAGGCCGACCAGGCCATCAGGACTGGAGTCATATAGCGGCTTGGCAGATAAGGCCGATCCTCAAAGAAATGGATGCGACCTGCGGAGGTGATGAGCGCCGTTCCGATCACATAGGCGACGAAGGCGAGTAGCGCCAGTTCGAGCGCATGCTGGCGCGGATCGCGCAGCGATCGGACCGCCAGAAACAGCGCGCTCAGGACCACGAACAGCCCGACGACCAGGGCGAGCCCGGAGTGGCGCATGCCAAGCAGATGGTAGATCGGTCCGCCCAGGTAGATGAGCGTGTGATTCGCCAGCAGGACGGGATGCTCGATCAGGGCGGCGAACAGCGAGGAGTGCTGTCCGCCGGGCGTGTGGTAGCCGAGCAGATAGAGTCCGGCCATGAGGATCGACACCGCGACGAGCGCGCCGACCCGGACCCGGCCGGCGCCATAGATCCAGGCCAGGACGGCGAAGGCGGGAAGCGCCAGGATACCGTTCGCCATGGTGCCCACGCTGAGGATGCCGGCGAGAACGGCGGCGATGAACGGGCCGTCGCCGAACGGCGAGACGCGACGCGCACGATAGAGCGCATAGAACCCGAGCAGCGGAAAGAGCTGTGCGCCGAAAAACTGGCTCTGGTAGTCCCAGGTGAAGTTCTCCATCTGCAGCCACGAAAAGCTCAGCGCGCAGATCAGGCAGGCGAGGATCAGTCGCATGCCAGACGATTTGCCAACGGGGACGGCATCCGCGAGCGCGCGCAGAAAGAGCAGACAGATCGCGCTCGCCATGGCGTAGTTGATCGCCACCAGAAAGACCATGGAGCCGTCGAAGAGCCGGATGTCCAGCCACTGCAGAACGCGGGTGAGCAGGATGCGATGCTCGTTGTGCAGCGCCCACCAGGCGGACAGATCGCCGGTGGAGACCTTCTCGACGAACTGGTAGATGCCCCAGGAATCCCAGAAGGGGGTCGGCGTGTAGCTCCGAAAGCCGCCGATCACCGCCAGGGAGACGAAGAGCACCGCCAGGGCGAGAAAGGGCCAGGTGAGGTAAGGCGGCCGAAGGTCGCGCGATAAGACAAGCATAGGCATCGGGGTGATCCAGCACGGGGAAATCGGGAATCGGTGGCAACGCGCGGATGAAGCAGCCCTGGTGAACAGGTATCCAGCGCGGGTCAGTAACGATAGGCCGACTCGATCCGGCCCTTGGTCAGAACGCCGTAGATATGATCGATACCAGGGGCGATCGGGCGCTGGACATAGAGCGCCTCCACGCCCCGCGCCCGCAGGATGTCGAGCGCCTCTTTGAGCGTCGCCTGCAGATGGACCGGTGCCAGTTCGAGCCGCTCGGCCGGAATCGCGAGCAGATCGATCTCCTGCGCCTCCGGGTCATGGGCGAGATGGCTGGCGATGGCGATCCCCGGCATCAGCAGCGAAGGCCCCCTGGCCGTCTCGATGATGATCCATTCAGGTCCCTCCCCCATCAGGCGCTCCGCCGCAGCACGGGTCATGAGAGCTGGCTGACGTCTGAAATTGGTATTCATCGCCCCGCCCACCGCGCTGCGCCGCAGCAGCTCGACCACCGGATTGGCGCGGTAATCCAGCCCGTTGGCCCGCAGCACGCCGAGAAAGAGCGAATTCTTGCGGAACAGCTGACTGGTCGTGACGACCGCCAGAATGATCGCCAGCATCCCCGGCATCATGACGCCGGGGCTGTGCGCCAATTCCACGATGGCGGTCAGGGCGGCCAGCGGCGCCTGCAGGCTCGCGCCCATCATCGCCCCCATGCCGAGCAGGGCATAGTAGCTGGCATGGCTCGCATCGATGGGCACCCATAGACCGGCCAGACCCG
Organism: Thiorhodococcus fuscus; assembly: GCF_042682685.1. Taxonomy (NCBI): domain Bacteria; kingdom Pseudomonadati; phylum Pseudomonadota; class Gammaproteobacteria; order Chromatiales; family Chromatiaceae; genus Thiorhodococcus; species Thiorhodococcus fuscus. Next base: position 60,041 of record NZ_JBHUHX010000062.1, on the reverse strand, counting down.
CCACCAGATTGCCGATCACCGCCCCCATGAACAGCGCCGGACCGATGGTTCCACCCGGAATGCCGAACCCCACGCTGGTCGAGGTCGCAATCAGCTTGACCAGCAGCAGGACCAGCAGAAACGCCCAGGGCAACTGACCGGCCAGCAGGCTGTGCAGGGTGTCGTAACCCAGCCCCATCACCTCCGGAACCAGCATTCCGCACAGTCCAGCGGTCAACCCGGCGAGAACGATTCGCCAGAAATAGGGGAACCGCTTGCCGAATCGCGCACAGCTCTGCAACGCCTGGATGTAGGCGGCGGACAGTGCGCCCGCAGCCAGCCCCAGCACCGCCACCGGCAGCAGATCGGAGAGCGAGGTCAACAGAAAGGGATGCACCTGAAAGACGGGCGCACTGCCGAACACGGCGACCGACACTGCGTTGGCGCTGACTGCGGCCAGGATGATGGGGATGAAACCGGCGATGCTGTATTCCAGCGCCAGCACCTCGAGCGCGAAGATGACGCCGGCCAGCGGTGTGTTGAACGAAGCCGCGATCCCGGCGGCCGTGCCGCAGGCGGCCATGTTGCGGATACTGTTGTTGGGCAGGGCGAGCCCCTGTCCGATCAGACTGCCGCTGGCCGCGCCCAGATAGACGTGCGGTCCTTCGCGCCCGACCGAGTGGCCGCTGACGATCGCGATCGCCGCCCCGACGAACTGGAGCACCAGCCCGCGCGCGGTGAGATGACCCTGGTGATATTCCATGCGCTCCATGACGCGCGCCACGCCGAGCACCGGGATCCCCTGGGCGAAGCGAACGAAGATCACTCCGATGGCCAGCGCCCCGACCAGGGGCAGCAGTAGCCGCATCCAGAGCGACAACGCCTCGTAGTTCTCGCCATGCAGCGGCAGCATGACCGCCTGGAACCCTTCGACCGAGAGCCGGAAACCGACGATCAGAACCCCGGTCGCCAATCCCGCAATCAGCCCCAGCAGGGCATGCCAGAGGAGCGCATCCGGCCGCGAGAGACGCAGCCGAAGCGCCTCCAGATCCAGGCGCGGCCGATGGCGGAGAAATCTGCGAAACAGCATGGCGCGCCATCTTGCGGACCAAACGGGCACTTGGCAACCACCCCCGGCCCACTCAAACACCCACGACGCCCGCATTCACCGCCGCGCCAACCGGCGAAGGACACCTCAGATTGCGCTCGCACCCCGTCCGAATGACGGGCGTGACGTGCGTCGAAACACTGCAGCGGCGGTCAGCAACCGTCCGGCAGACCGCGCAGGCGATCGGTCTCCTCGATCAGCGCGTCGAGGATCGCCGCATCCCAGGCCAGGTGTCCGGCGTCTGCGAGCAGGCGCAGCCGTGAACCGGGAACGGCGCGATGGAGCGACCAGGCGCCCTCCGGGGGACAGACCAGGTCGCGCTGCCCCTGCACCATGACCAGCGGACAATCCGGGAGCTGCCGGGCACGCATCAGGATCTCGTCCTCGGCCAGAAAATAACGATGGAACGCATAGTGGATCTCGATCCGGGCCTTCGCCAGTGCGGCGGTGTCCGGTTCCCCAGTCGCCGGTTCCCCAGTCGCAGGGACATCCCGGTCCGAGAGCCACGAGGGAATCGCGCTCAGCAGACGCTCGCCCCAGACCGTCCAGGCACGCGCCGCAGCGGCCGCCATCCTCGGATCCTCGCCGTTCACGCGCCCCTGATAGCGCTCGATCAGCCGCTCCCAATCCGTCTCTCCGACGCAGTCGCAAAGGGACTGCCAGTCGTCGGGAAAGAAGCGCGCGGCACCCGACTCGCCGAAGAACCAGGCCAGATCGCGACGACGCGCCAGAAAGACCCCGCGCAGTACGAGTGCGGACAGCCGCTCCGGATGGGTCTGCGCATAGACCACCGCCAAGGTCGCGCCCCAGGAACCGCCGAACAGGACCCAGCGATCGATACCCAACGCACGCCGCACCAACTCCAGATCGGCGATCAGATCGGAGGTTCGATTGGCGACGAGCCCTCCGAGCGGAACGGATCGTCCGCAGCCGCGCTGATCGATGAGCACGATTCGATAGTGCTCGGGATCGAAGAGGCGCCGATGCTCGGGCGAACACCCCGAGCCGGGACCTCCATGCAGAAAGACGAGCGGTCGGCCGTCTGGCCGACCGCACTCCTCGACATAGAGCAGATGACCGCCACCGACCGCCAGATGATGCGTCCGAAAGGGCTCGATCGGAGGATAGAGTGAAGGCATCGAACCACCTCGCCTGAGTTGTGACCGAGGAATGGGTTGTGACAGAAGTCCCTCTCGATGATTCCCTGAAACGGTTCACGGAATCGAGGAGCGCGTCTGTAACGGGCGGACTGTCCCTCGCCTGACACATGACGGGCAGCTCAGGTACAGAAAATCGCAAGCGCGTCGCCCCTTTAAACGCTCGCAACCCAACAGCGCCCCGTCCCATCAGAAACCGCGTCGGCGAACACGCAGGTTCGCCGCAACGGCAGCTCGGCCACCCTACTGCCGGAGCGGCGCGGCAGACCCAAACAAGTCCAGTCACCTGACGTCTCCACGCCCTGCATCTCCCCCCGCAGACGCCGCGAACACAGTATCGGCGCCTCACGCCGGCATGTGGCACCCACTGGCATAGGGTTTGCTGATGGGGGTTGCCAGCATTTGCGAAATCGAGGCGACAACAGAGCGCAGAAGCAGAACTCAGGCAACGTCGCGTGCTGGCGGACATCCCTCCGGCACACCGAGTGAGTCCGCTTCATGAGCTGCGGGGCAAGCAGGCAACGAGCATGACGTGCCTGTTCCTCGGGCTCATCTTCATAGTCCATCGAGGAGGTTCCGAGAACGATGCCAACCCCAAAGAACTCATTGCTGATCGCCTGCGCATCCGCCGCGCTCGCCTTCAGCGCTAACAGCTTTTCGAACGAAGAGCTCTTGGAACTGCAGCAGGACCCGAATCTCTGGGTCATGCAGAACGGCGACTACGCCAGCACCCGATACAGCGAACTCGATCAGATCAACGCCGACAACGTCAAGAATCTGCGTGTCGCCTGGACCTTCTCGACCGGGGTGCTGCGCGGTCACGAGGGCGGTCCGCTGGTGATCGGGGATGTCATGTACATCCACACCCCCTTCCCCAACAAGGTGTTCGCACTCGACCTCAACAACGAAGGGAAGGTGATCTGGAAATACGAGCCGCGCCAGGACACCAGCGTCATCCCGGTGATGTGTTGCGACACGGTCAACCGTGGCGTGGCCTACGGGGACGGCAAGATCTTCCTCTACCAGGCCGACACCACACTGGTCGCGCTCGATGCCAAGACCGGCGAGAAGATCTGGTCGGTGGTCAACGGCGATCCCTCCAAGGGAGGCACCGGCACCTCGGCCCCCATGGTGGTCAAGGACAAGGTCTATGTCGGCATCAGTGGCGGCGAATTCGGCGTGCGCGGCTATCTGACCGCCTACGACACCAAGACCGGCGAGCAGGTCTGGCGCGCCTATTCGATGGGTCCTGACGCAGACACCCTGATCGACCCCGAACAGACCACCCATCTCGGCAAACCGGTCGGCAAGGACTCGGGCATCTCCACCTGGGAAGGCGATCAGTGGAAGATCGGCGGCGGCACCACCTGGGGCTGGTATTCCTACGATCCCGAGCTGAACCTCATCTATTACGGCACGGGTAACCCGAGCACCTGGAACCCCTCGCAGCGTCCAGGCGACAACCGCTGGTCCATGACTATCTTCGCGCGCGACGCCGACACGGGCGTCGCCAAATGGCTGTTCCAGATGACCCCGCACGACGAATGGGACTACGACGGCGTCAACGAGATGATCCTGGTCGACCTCCCCTTCCCCGGCTCGGCTGCGGGCTCGGCCGCACAGACGACGACGGCAACGGCGGACACGACGGAGGCCAAACCTGACGCGGGCTTCAAATGGCGCTCGCTCATCCCAGGCAAGCCGGCGGCTGCCGATTCGACCGTGGCACAGCCTGCAGCGGCCGAGGAACCCGCAAGCAATGTCCGCAAGCTCCTGGTCCACATGGACCGCAACGGCTTCGGCTACACGCTCGACCGCGTCACGGGCGAGCTGCTGGTCGCGGAGAAGTTCGACCCCGCCGTGAACTGGGCGACCCATATCGACATGGAAACCGGACGTCCGCAGGTCGTCTCCAAGTATTCCACCGACCAGAACGGCGAGGACGTCAACACCACCGGCGTCTGTCCCGCCGCCCTCGGCACCAAGGATCAGCAGCCCTCTTCCTTCTCGCCACGCACCGGACTCTTCTACGTGCCGACCAATCACGTCTGCATGGACTACGAGCCCTTCCAGATCTCCTACGCAGCCGGCCAACCCTACGTCGGCGCTACGGTCAGCATGTATCCGGCGCCGGGCGGCACCAATCTGGGCAACTTCATCGCCTGGGACGCGCAGGAGGGCAAGATCGTCTGGTCCATCCCGGAGCAGTTCTCGGTGTGGAGCGGCGCGCTCGCGACGGCCGGAGACGTGGTCTTCTACGGCACCCTGGAGGGTTACCTCAAGGCGGTCGACGCCAAGACGGGCAAGGAGCTGTACCGCTTCAAGACGCCCTCCGGGATCATCGGCAACGTCAACACCTACACCCACAAGGGTAAGCAGTACATCGCCGTTCTATCGGGTCTCGGCGGCTGGGCCGGCATCGGCATGGCGGCGGGTCTGACCGAACCGAACGCCGGTCTCGGCGCGGTCGGCGCCTACGCCTCGCTCAGCGACTACTCGCAGTTGGGCGGACAGTTGACCGTCTTCGAACTGCCCGACTGATCCCGACCGGGCACGCGGACACCCCGGGTCCGCGTGCCCCATCGCAACGCCCACCGAACACGAGAGACGCCATGCTCAACAGCAAGCCACTCGGTCCGCACCTGCTCGCGACCACCCTGCTGATCGGAACCGCCCTGCCCGGATTCGCCGCCACCGCAGCGGACGACTACCTCAGTTTCAAGTTCTCGCCCGAGACCCCCTATTATTTTGAGAACGGCAAGGTCGACTTCGGCACCTACAACGGATTCCGCCGTTATCACTCGGAGTGCCACGTCTGTCATGGCCCGGCGGGACTGGGCAGCTCCTACGCCCCCGCGCTGATGAAATCGATGCAGGTCCTGACCTTCAACCAGTTCGTCGACGTGGTCATCCACGGACGCACCGGACTCGACGAACGCGTCATGCCCTCCTTCGCCTCGAACATGAACGTGCTGCCCTACATCAGCGACATCTACGCCTATCTCAAGGCGCGCGCCGACGGGGTCATCGGCACGGCCAGACCGGATAAATTCCCCAAGGTTACGAAAAATGCCCAAGCCGCGACGAACTAAAGGGGCGCTGATCGCCCTCTGTCTCCTGACGTTCGGCGGCAGCGGCGCGGCCCTGGCGGAACAGGGCCATGAGGCGCGCAGCGGTCGCTACCTGACCGTCTGCGCGGATCCCAATAGCCTGCCCTTCTCCAACGACCGAGGCGAGGGCTTCGAGAACCGGATTGCCGAGCTGATCGCTCAGGATCTCGGGCGTCCCATCCACTATCGCTGGTGGCCGCAGACCATCGGATTCGTCCGCAACACGCTGCGCACCCGACTCTGCGACCTGATCACCGGGATCAGCTCGGTCAGCGAACTGGTACAGAACACCAATCCCTATTACCGATCGGTCTACAGCCTCGTCTACCGTGCCGATTCGAACCTGAAGCTCAAGACCCTCACGGCGGGAGACCCGACCCTGTCCGGTCTGCGGATCGGCGTGGTAGCCGGCACGCCACCGGTCACGCTGCTGACCCGTTTCGGCCTGCTCGACCACATCCACTCCTACGAGCGCACGGTCGACACCCGTCTCTATGCCCCGGCCCGCGACGCCGTGCGGGACGTGGCTCGGGGCGAGACGGATCTCGCCATCATCTGGGGTCCCATCGCCGGCTATTACGCCGAGCGCCAGGAGACTCCGCTGACCCTGATGCCACTGCCGGCCCAGATCGACGGCGTCCCCATGGCCTTCAACGTCTCCATGGGCATCCGGCATCGCGAAACGACCTGGAAGCACCAGCTCAACCAGACGCTCGACCATCTGCAACCCCAGATCCAGGAGATTCTGCTGAGCTATGGCGTACCGCTTTTGGACCAATCCGACCGTCCGATCCAGGCCGACTGAGTCATGCGCCGAGCACCGAAACGCATGGGCCTCGGGCTCTGTGCACTGCTGCTGACCGCAACGACCTTGGCCGATCCAGGCGGCCAGGACAATCCGAGCACCCAGGAGCTCTTCGACGCGGACGGATACCGCATCGCCCGATTCCAGGCCCCGGTTCCCGAGACACCACCCGGCGCCACGCGGCTCACCACGGAAGCGGCCGCGCGGATGCTCTCGACCGGCCAGGCGGTTGCGATCGACGTCCTGCCGAGCCCCGAGCGTCCCGCGAATCTGCCGAAAGGCGCACTCTGGCTGCCGCCGCCCCACGTCAACATTCCGGGCTCCATCTGGCTCGCCAACGTCGGCTACGGTCGACTCTCGCCGCGCCTGGAGACCTATTTCAGAGACCAGCTCGACCGTCTCGCCGAGGAAAATCCCGACCGGGCACTCATCTTCTACTGCAAGGCGGACTGCTGGATGTCTTGGAACGCCGCCAAGCGGGCCGCCGCTTACGGCTATCGGCAGGTACACTGGTATCCACGCGGCACCGACGGCTGGACCGCGCTCGGTCTACCGCTCAGACCCAGCCAGCCCGTTCCATTGGATCCACCCCCACCCAAAGGCAATCGCCCGCTCGAATAGGCATCGATTGAGATCGGCGGCACGAATCGTTACCCTCACGCCTCCCTGAATCCGCCCGCAGAGCACACCAGGTGCAAACCACCTCAACCAATCGCCGTTACTGGCTCCCGCAGCTCATTGCCCTGACTCTGCTCGCCCTGGTCGGAACCCTGCCATTCTGGCTGAGCGACCTGGACACCCGCACTGCGGCGCTCTTCTTCCATCCGAACGCAAACGACCCCTGGCCCGAATCGCACCAAGACATCTGGCTGTTCTTCTATCAGATCGCGCCCTTGCTGGTCGGTCTGGTGGCCCTGGTCAGCCTGGCGGTGCTGGGCGCCGGCAGTCTCTGGCCGCGCTACAGACGGTTCCGGCTCTATGCCGTGTTTTTGATCGCAACCGCCGTGATCGGACCCGGGCTCATCGTCAACGGCCTGCTCAAGGAGCATTGGGGCCGGCCACGCCCGCACCAGACGGTCGAATTCGGCGGCACCCAGCAGTATCTGCCACCGCTGGTCATGGGAGAGGCCGGAAAAGGCAAATCCTTCCCCTGCGGGCACAGCTCGGCCGGCTTTTTGTTCAGCGCCTTCTTCATCATCTGGCTGAGACGCCGGCCACGCCTCGCCGCCCTGGCGCTGGCGGGATCCGTCGCCTTGGGGATCATGCTCGGGGTCGGACGCATGACGGCCGGCGACCATTTCCTCTCGGACATCATCTGGTCGGCGGTCATCGTCCACGGCACCTCGCTCCTGCTCTATTACGGTCTGTTGCGCATCCCCCAACGCGAGGACGCCGAAGACGCCGCACCGAAGACGCCGAGCGTCCAGCAGGACAGTCCGATCCGACGTCATCCAATCGCGATTGGAACCGCCTATGGCGTGACCGCCATCGGCCTGCTCGCCGGAGTGCTGCTGTCGACTCCGGTTCATCAGAACCGTTCGCAGAGGGTCGTGCCGGGCGACTACGACCCGCCACCACGCACGCTGCGGCTGATCGCCGACACGGCACAGGTCCAGATCACCTGGCACAACTGGTCGGACCATTCGGCGCTCATCCTGCTGAAGGGACGCGGATTCGGTCTGCCGGGCACGCAGGTGGACGATCGGATGACCGAGAAGGACGGCGTTCTGACCTTCGAGGTCGAACACCAGGGCGTCTTCACCGAAAAGGACACCAGCCTGATCGTCGGCCTGGTGGCGAAGGACTGGGACCGCGTCGAGGTCGAAACGGAGGTCGGCGATATCCGCATCTATCCGCCACCCCCAGGCGCCCCCAGGCTCGACCTACAGACCAGGAACGGGCAAATCAAACGCGATGCCGACTGATTTCAAGGGGAACTGAGCCATGTGCGGCATCGCCGGATTCATCCTGCGCGACGGGCGACGCCCGGAGCCCGAGACGCTCGCCCTCATGTGCGAACGTCTATCCCATCGCGGACCCGACGATCAGGGCATGCATTGCGCCGGCCCGGTCGGGCTGGCCCAGACGCGGCTCTCCATCATCGGTCTCGCCACCGGGCACCAACCCATGGTCTCCGCCGATGGGCAACTCGCGCTCGCCGCCAACGGCGAGGTCTACAACTACATCGAGCTGAACGCCGAGCTGCGCGCCCAGGGGAGAACGCTCCAAACCGACTCGGACTCAGAGACCATCCTGCACGCCTATGCGGTGCATGGACTCGGATTCCTACCCCGGCTGCGCGGCATGTACGCCTTCGCCCTGCACGACGCCGAACGCGACCGGCTCATCCTCGGACGCGACCGGCTCGGCATCAAGCCGCTCTTCTACGTGCGCCTGCCCGACCGCATCGCCTTCGCCTCCGAGATCAAGGCGTTGCTGCCGCTGCTGCCGGGGCGTCCCCAACTGGTCCCGAGCGCCCTGCGCCAGTTCCTGCAGAACCAGTTCGCAAGCGGCGAGCAGACGCCGATCGCGGGCATCGAGCGCGTGCTCCCAGGCGAGGCGCTGGTGATCGACGCCGAGCTGCGGATCGAGCGCCATCGCTACTGGTCCGCGCTCGACGTGACCCCGCGCACCATCGGGTTCGAGGAGGCCCGTGCCGAGCTCGACGCCCTGATGCACGATACGATGCGCGAGCACATGCGCGCCGACGTCCCCTTCGGGCTCTTTCTCTCCGGCGGTGTCGATTCGGCGGTCCTCGCCGCCATGCTCCATGAGCAGGGCGCAGGCCGGATCAAAAGCTTCTCGGTCGGCTATCGCGGCACGCGCATGGCCCACGAGCTGGACGAGGCCGCACGGGTTGCCGAGCATTTCGGATTCGATCACCAGCCGCTGGAGCTGGAGCTAGACCAGGTCTTCGGGCGTATTCCCCACAGCGTCTGGTGCGCCGACGAGCTGATGCGCGACTATGCCTGCCTGCCGACCTCCATCCTGGCCGAAACCGCCGGCCGCGAACTCAAGGTGGTGTTCTCCGGCGAGGGCGGCGACGAGGTCTTCGCCGGCTATGGCCGCTATCGTCCGCCGCCGGCCGAGCGCTGGATCAAATCCATCATCCATCCCGGCAGCGGCGGATTCCGTACCCGTGGGCAATGGTCGGGGCACTGGACGAAGGCGCTCCTCGGCCCCGAGCTACGGGCGGTTGAGACGCCCGACCGTGCGCCCTTCCTGCGCGCCTGGCGCGAGACCCCGAAGCACTGGTCCGACATGCAGCGCCGTCAATACAGCGACCTGGTCACAGCCCTGCCCGACAATCTACTGGTCAAAACCGACCGGATGCTGATGGGATTCGCGCTGGAGGGACGGGTGCCGTTCCTGGATCACCGCATCGTCGAATTCGGCCTTTCCCTGCCGGACGCACTCAAGGTGCGGGAACACCAGGGCAAATGGCTGCTCAAGCGCTGGGCCGAGCCGCGCCTGCCGCCGGGTCATCTGGACCGTCGCAAGCGCGGCTTCCACGTCCCGGTCGGCGACTGGCTCACCGCAGATGCCGCGGCCCAGGTCGGCGCGCGCCTGATGAACAGCCAAGGCGTGCGCGACTGGTTCCGCACCGAGTCGATCCCCGCGCTGGTCGCAGCACGTCAACGCGGGCGCGGCGGCAGCCGAGAACTCTTCGGACTCATGCAGTTCGCCATCTGGCACCGGCTCTTCATCGAACAACCGGGCGCCCGCCCCACCCCGGACGAAGATCCGTTGGACTGGATCTGAGACGCTGAAGCAGCCGCGTCCTCTTAAATTCACCCAATACAAACAGAGCGGATCGCTTTGCGCTTCATGGCGAATGAGAGATGAGAGGCCAAAAGCCGGCATCGGACAGGTATAATGCGCGCACCGACGCACTTGACTCAACACGCTGAATTTCCAGGAAAGCCAATCATAACCATATGAAAAAGAGCAAGCCGCTAAAGGCGATCGACTCGATCATCATGCTTATGATCTTGATGGCGTTCTTCTATGCGGCACTCGTTTTTCTTTCCGGAACCGATTACGCAAACCTCATCCAAGGCGTTCTAGGAATACTGGCCGCATTGATCGGGCTGATCATTCTATCGGCATTCTCCGACATGAAAGTCAAGAAAAGGCCTCGCAAGGTATTCATCCTCTATTCCGAAGAAGACCTGGACTTTGTTTCAAAACTATACAAAGCACTCAAGGTGACGCCGTACAGGATTCTTTGGGACAGAAAGGAAATCAAGGTCGGAGATAACATCATGGAAACGCTGGAGCGCATACTGAATGAAAGCGACGACGTCATATTCGTCGTCTCCAAACACAGCGCGGAGTCAGATGAGTCCAAGATGTCGCTGGAAAAGGCCCGAAACCAGAACAAGCGAATCCTTCCGGTCTTGATCGATGACTCAGAGCTTCCGGAAGAGATCCAAGAGATCATGTTCGCCGATTTCAGAGAATCCTTCGACGATGGCTATTTCAGCCTCCGGGACGCGCTCAAGACCACCAGTCAGCAGAACAAACAGGTCGCACCACCAAGCCGCAAGGCGGCATCCTAATGCGGCTCCCGCACATCCCTGACGTTCCACCGAGATTCTGTCCCATTCGATCAGGCCCTGCGTCCGAGAAATAGCCCGGACGAAGGGCACCCGACTCAGACCTTATATTGACTCACCAGCCCCATCAGTCGACCGGCCAGGTCCTCCAGATGGCCCGTCGCACCCACCACATCATCCGTGCTCTGCAGGGTCTGGATCGAGAGCCCGCGAATGCTCTCGATGTTGCGGTTCATCTCCTCGACCACGGCGCTCTGCTCCTCCGCAGCCGCCGCGATCTGGGCGTTCATGTCGTTGATACGCTCCACCGAATGTGAGATGGAATCGAGCGAACGGTCGGTCTCGTTAGCCGTCTCGACGCTCTGATCGGCCTGTTCGCGGCCCCGTTGCATGGTAGCCACGGCAGTGCGCGCGCCCTCTTGCAACCGCGAGATCATCCCCTGGATCTCCTGGGTCGATTCCTGGGTGCGTTGAGCCAACGCCCGTACCTCATCGGCGACCACGGCGAAACCGCGTCCCTGCTCTCCGGCGCGGGCTGCCTCAATAGCCGCATTGAGCGCAAGCAGATTGGTCTGGCCGGCGATGCCGCGAATGACGTCGAGGATCTTGCCGATGTTCTCCGAATCGGCCTCCAACCGCGCGATGGTCTCGGCCGCCTCGCCGACCTGCTCGGCCAGCTGATGGATCCCCGTCATGCTGGCCTGCACGACCATCCGCCCCTCGCGTGCATTGCGGCTCGCTTGATCGGCTGCGCCGGCTGCGGCCGCCGTGTTGCCCGCGACCTCGGTCACCGTCGCGGACATCTCGTTCATGGCGGTGGCCACCATGTCCGTTTCCTGATGCTGACCTTCCATGAGATGGTGGGTGGAATTGGTCGCGTGGGCCAGTTGTTCGGCCGCCGAGGCCACCCCCGCCGCCGACTCCTGGATGTGCCCCATGACCGTCGCCAGACGCGACTGGAGCATCTTGATCGCCTGCAGCACCTCGGCCGTCTCGTTATTGCCCGAGACATGGATCGGAGAGGTGAGATCGCCAGCGGCGATCCGTTTGGCCACGCGCACGCTCTCTTCGATATGTTTGAAGATGGTCGCGGCACTGATCTGCGCCAACACGAGGCCCAACAGTAGCGCGCCCAGACCGACCCAAACGCTGCCCGACCAGCCGGCGGCGACGGCACCCGATCCGACCATGATGAAGGCGGCCGTCAGCCAGACACGATGGCTGAACTCGGGCACCAAGGGACGGGGCAGGTCTTCGAGCTTCTTGTCGCGCACCTTCGCATAGAGCCGCTCGGCGGCCTCGATCTGCGCGCGCGTCGGCTTGGTGCGCACCGATTGGAAACCGACCAGGGTCTCGCCCTCGTGGACCGGGGTGACATAGGCATCCACCCAGTAATGGTCACCGTTCTTGCAGCGATTCTTGACGAGGCCGCGCCAGGGCTTGCCGTTCTTGACCGTACTCCAGAGATCCTTGAAGGCCGCAGGCGGCATGTCGGGATGGCGAACGACGTTGTGACTTGCGCCGATCAACTCGCTCTCATCGAAACCGCTGATCTCGATGAAGGGTTTGTTGCAGTAGGTAATGATTCCCTTCGTGTTCGTAGTGGACACAATAACCAGCGAATCGGGGTAGTCGTTTTCGCGGTTAGTGACCGGCAAATTGAGCTTCATGGATGGGCCTTGGTTCAGGGAGATGATGGGAAGGCGGGGATCCTTTCCGCCAAGGCGTGAAAAACCGCGCATTTTATCCCAAGGTCGCGGTGAACATGGAAATAAAAGCGGCTCGCATGCCTCGTCCGCCACCAAGCGACGGAAGACGAACGCACGCCGTCGGCACCCGATCCACAGCGAAGCGGGTCGTCTTTATAAAGCGGGATTCTGGGGAAAAGCGGGGATCTTCGATCGCAACCGCCAACGCCAGCGCCTTGCGATCTCGTTCACGCCCCGTTAAGGTTAAAAAGAGAGTGTCTGGCGCGCTGCACCCCGCTGCCCCCGACACACCTTTTAATTCATTCCGATGCCCGCCGGATCTCCGGGGCTCTCCCGCCGGTCGATCGGAATACGCCGCCGTCCTGGCTGCAAATCAATCTGTGGACGCTCGACACCGCAAGAGCGCACCACGCGACCGAATTCTTCCGCAAGAAATCGTTGGGGTCATGTCCGAAATACAATCCGTAAAGATCGCCGTTCGCGGCTTGACCAAAATCTTCGGCGATGCGCCCGAAGATGCCCTAGACCTCTTACACAAGGGCGAAACCAAGCAAACTATCTTCGAGCGCACCGGACAGACGGTCGGTGTGGCCGATGCCAACTTCGACGTCTACGAGGGCGAGATCCTGGTGATCATGGGGCTCTCGGGGAGCGGCAAATCGAGCCTGATCCGCTGTCTCAACCGGCTCAACGAACCGACTTCGGGCGAAATCCTGATCGACGGCCAGGACATCGTCGGACTGAAACACCGCGATCTGCTCCAGGTGCGACGTCGTAAGTTCGGCATGGTGTTCCAACATTTCGCGCTTTTTCCCCACCGCACGATCCAGCAGAACGTCGAGTACGGCCTGGAGATCCAGGGCGTCGCCTCCGAGGAACGCGCGGAGAAGGCGCTGGCCGCCCTGAGCCAAGTCGGACTGGAGAGCTGGGTCGATTCCTATCCCGACCAACTCTCCGGCGGCATGCAACAGCGCGTCGGGCTCGCCCGAGCACTGGCGGTCGAACCGGACGTGCTGCTGATGGACGAGGCGTTCTCGGCGCTGGACCCGCTGATCCGCCGCGATATGCAGCAAGAGCTGATCGCGCTGCAGAGCCGAATGCGCAAGACCATCGTCTTCATCACGCACGATCTCGACGAGGCGCTCTTTCTCGGCAATCGCATCATCCTCATGAAAGACGCCCGCATCGAGCAGGCCGGCACCGCAGAGGACATCCTCTCCAGCCCCGCGACCGCCTATGTCGAGCGTTTCGTCGCCGAGGTCGACAAGACCAAGTTGCTGACGGCCGGCGCCGTGATGCGCAAGACGCGCACGGTCGCCTTCGTCAACGACGGTCCGCGCACCGTGCTGCGCAAGATGGAGGACGAGGATCTGAATCTGTTGTTCGTCGTCGAGCCCGACTTCACGCTACGCGGGGTCGTGCGCGACGATGCCGCGCTCAAGGCGGTGCAGCGCGGTGAACGCGGGATCCAGGAGATCATCGAAACCGGCGTCGAGCCGGTCGGGCTGGAGACCCCGATACGCGAACTCTTCGCCCCACTCTCCGAGAGCAGCATGCCGGCACCGGTCGTCGACGACGCGGGCAAGCTCAAGGGGATGGTGGTCCGCGCCTCGCTCCTGCAAGGGTTGGCCGACCAGAGCAGCACCGCGACCATTGAGGAGGCGGCATGATCGACATCCCACGCCTACCGCTCGCCGACTGGATCGACGACGGACTCGATGCGCTGACCGACCAGTTCGCGCCCGCCACCAAGCTGATCTCCGATGTCGTGGAGACCGGGATCGAGGGCGCGGTCGACGGCCTCATGTGGCTGCCGCCCTGGTTGACCATCCTGCTCGTCAGTGCGCTCGCCTGGCGTCTGGCCGGACGGCAGACGGCGCTGCTGTCGCTGTTCGGATTCGCCCTGCTGTGGAATCTCGGCCTCTGGGAGCCGACCCTCCAGACCCTGGTTCTGGTCCTCATCGCGACCCTGGTGGCGGTGGCCGTCGGCGCTCCCTTGGGCATTCTCGCGGCCATCTCGGGCGGGGTCTATCGGGTGCTGTTCCCGATCCTCGATTTCATGCAGACGATGCCCGCCTTCGTCTATCTGATTCCGGCCATCCCCTTCTTCGGCCTGGGGCCGGTGGCGGCGGTCTTCTCGACCGTCATCTTCGCCATGCCTCCGGCGATCCGGCTCACCACGCTCGGAATCCGGCAGGTGCCGGCCGACCTGGTCGAGGCGGCCGACGCATTCGGCTCGACCAAGTGGCAGAAGCTGGTGAAGGTCCAGCTTCCGCTCGCGATCCCGACCATCATGGCCGGCATCAACCAGACCATCATGCTTGCGCTCTCGATGGTCGTGATCGCGGCCATGATCGGTGCAGAGGGTCTCGGCGGCGAGGTCTGGCGCGCGATCCAGCGCAACGAGGCCGGTATGGGATTCGAGGCCGGCATCGCCGTGGTGGTGCTCGCCATGGTCCTGGATCGCATCACCCAGGGCATCATCCGCAACCGCCGCAGCCCCACGAGCTGAGCCCCGCAGTCCATCTCCCTCGCTTTGTCCTCCGGGCGGCGAGGGTTTCTTTTCGGCCCGCCCCGCATGGGCCGACTCCCTTGAAGCCAGGCCGAGCCGCGTCATCCAGGCGCACGAGGCCGAACTCCACATCTCAGAGGAACTCATCGTCATGATGCAGAAAACCGCCATCGCACTCGCCGCAACGGCCATGCTCTCCATCGGCTCCACCGCGCTCGCCGACGACAAGGGCGAGGTCGAGCTGGCCTATGTCGAATGGTCGAGCGAGGTCGCCAGCACCAACGTCGTCAAGGCGGTGCTGGAAGACATGGGCTACGACGTCAAGATCACCTCGGTCTCGGCCGCCGCCATGTGGCAGGCAGTCGGAACGGGCGACGTCGACGGCCTCGTCGCCGCCTGGCTGCCGACCACCCACAAAGACTATCTGGAGAAGGTCGCCGACCGCGTCGAGGACCTGGGTCCGAACCTGGAAGGCACCCGCATCGGTCTGGTGGTGCCGGACTATGTCGAGATCGACTCCATCGAGGATCTGAACGCCGCCGCCGAGAAGTTCGACGGCAAGATCATCGGTATCGATCCGGGCGCCGGCCTCATGAGCAAGACCGAAAAGGCGATCGAGGACTACGGTCTGAACGACATGAAGCTGGTCGAGGGCACCGGCCCCATCATGACCGCCGTCCTGGGCGACGCCATTAAGGATCACGAGTGGGTCGTCGTCACCGGCTGGACGCCGCATTGGATGTTCGCCAAATGGGATCTCAAATATCTGGACGATCCCAAGGGTGTCTACGGCGGCGAGGAGCAGATCCACACCGTCGTGCGCAAGGGGCTGAAGGAAGACATGCCAGAGGTCTACGCCGTGCTCGACAACTTCCACTGGACGCCGGATCAGATGGCCGAGCTGATGGTGTGGAACCAGGAGAAGCACGCCGACCCCTACGCCAACGCCCAACGCTGGGTGAAAGAAAACGCCGACACCGTGTCGTCCTGGAAGCCCTGACCGACGCCTGACGTCGCATCACGCAAATGAGTAAGCGCATGACCCTGAACCCACCTTCCCACGTAAACACCACCTCGGCCCTCGTCCTCATGGGGGCCATCGCCATGCTGCCGGGGCTGGCGGCAGCCGCAACCACCGGCGACCTGGAGCAGCGGGTCGCCGACCTCAAGCGCCAGCTCGCCGAGGCCGAGCAGGCGCTGGCCCAGTCCAAAGGACTGCCCATGCAGGCCGAGCCGGCTCCAGTGGCGGACGCCCCGCAGGAAACGGAAACCGCCAGCACGGTGGCCAAAGAGGACAGCGGCTTCCATGTCGGCCCGGTGCAGATCAACGGAACCATTCGCGCCAACTATGTCCTCGGCAGCTACGAGGGCTACGACAACGGCCCGAACCGTGGCGGCAACGGCGGCAACGTGGAGCTGGACACGCTCAGCCTCAGACTGGCGCTCGACTACAACAACATCATCGGCGCACTCGACTACCGCTGGTATCCGGCCGGCAACGGGACCAACTACAGCTTCCTGCACACCGCCTGGCTCGGCTACCGCTTCGCGGACGACAGCCAGGTCCAGGTCGGCGTCAACCGCGTGCCCTTCGGTCCCACGGCCTACGGGGTCTCGCAGAGCTGGTTCTTCGACCAGCACTACTACGTGGGTCTCTCAGACGACATGGATCTGGGTATCAAATACACCACCTCCATCGACAACTGGACGCTCGACTTCGGCTACTACGCCGCCAGCGAGGGCAGCTATCTGGGACGCAGCCTGAACAGCGCGCGCTACAGCTACGACGCGGTGCGCTGGACCGAATCCGTGGACGAGAACGGCAACGTCATCTACGGCGGTGCGCACAACGGTTACGAGGAGCGCAATCAGTTCAACGTCCGCGCCATCTACAGCTTCGAGGACGTGGCCGTTCCGACCGATGTCGGCGTCTCGCTGCAGTACGGTCAGCTCAAGGGACAGCGCACGGACGACGGCAGCCATTGGGCCGCCTCGGCGCACATGATCAACCGCTACGACAACTGGACCCTGGCGACCCAGCTGACGCGCTACGAATACGACATCGATAGCGACAACCCCTGGGGCACGGACACCCTGGTGCCCATGGGCGCCTACGACTTCGCCTGGCCGGTCGCCGCCAAGGCCTGGATCCCGGCCGTCTCGCTCAGCTACAAATACGAGACGCCCAAGATCGCCTGGCTCGACTACGTCCTGCCCTATGTGGAGTACAGCAGCATCGTCAAGGACGAGGACGACTTCAACAACAGCGACATGTTCGTGGTCGGCGCGGCCTGGGCCAGCGGCGGCTGGTACATCTACAGCGATCTCGCCTATTCCAACGGCAACTATTTCGTCGGCAACGAGGGTCCGCATGGCAGCGCCGACGACTATGGCAGCATCTATGGCGTGGGCGACTTCGGCGCCAACGGCAACGACGAGTGGAACTACCGGCTCAATCTGAACTTGGGCTACTACTTCTAAGCCGTCCTCGCGACCGCCCCTCTTCCCTCTAGGGGGAGGGGCGCGCATGACCGCCCTTCCAATCAGGACAGACATCTCATCTGCACCGGATTTCCGTTCCCCCGCCGACACTTAGCCTCTGATCGACTGTCGCCCGTCCTGAAAGTCATTCATTTAACGTTCCGCTTGAGCCGCAGCGCACCCTGAAGCGCAGCGGAAAGGTAAGTCGTCGGATTCCAAGTGGTTGTTATACGTCACTTTTGCGGCGTGGAACGGTCAGTATGTGAATCAGGTAAGGCTCCAACTTTTCCATCATTAACCCAGCCACTCTATCAAGGTGATCGCGGGTAAGTCGCTCGCCGTACTTCGCTCCACAGTTCTCGAAAGCGTATTGAACGGCTTTCTCGACCACCTCGCTTTGGTGCTTCTCGACCGTCTCGGCCATTCTTGGCTGAATCACCTTCCCTAATGCCTCTTCAACAGATCCTTTCGGCATCTTTTTGTAGTCGTAAGCCTCGGCAATTTCTTGCTGCGACAGCTCGTTTAGGTCGACGTCTATAGAAAGCTCAGTGCCGCTTTGTGGGTTTATGGCGTAGGTTAGTTCAAATTCCTCACCATCATAGTGATTTGAGAGAAGCATAACGACTCGCTTTACAGCAAAATACTCGACGTACGCTTTTATTTCACGAGTACAGGGACTTCCTTCAATGTGAACGCAATGGAATGGGACGCCTTGCGGCCTATTTTTGACGAGATCTTTTTCATAGTAATACCCAAAACAAGGTTTTCCGTCCTCTTCAAACAAGTATTCGTTGGCGCATTCACACACGGATGGCGAAATCCCATGTAATGCCATCAAAGCGAGCGCTGACTTCACGACAGATCGACCGGCGTTCGCCCCGCCTAATGAGATGCTCATATGCAACATGTCAGAGCAATATGACGACTGCGTTTCAGCCTTATCAAGAAGCTGTTCGAGGTTAACTTCTGGGTGCTTCCTGGCTACTCCAGCCAGCATTTTTCGAGCTTCTTTCATTGATCGCGCTTTAATGGAAATCTCGACACCTGAATCCACAGCTGCCTCCCGATATTCGGGGCGTGGCAACCCAAGACTTCCATCATGATGAAGAACGTATTCTTCGTTTCCCGTCGTATTGAACGTTTGCGAAGGGACATCACCCCTTTCGCGTTCAATACCAAAAAATAGGCAGAGAGGGTTCAGCTGTTTAGCGAGTTCCGTTTCCCATTCGTCCCCTGCGCTTGAGTTGCATTCGATGCAGATAAATCCCTTTACTTTTTTCCTCCCGCCTATTGAATTGGGAATGATGTGCTCTCTTGAGTCGTTTTCGTCACCAATCTCTTTGGAACACAAGTAGCAGGTCTTTTTTGCCGTATACATAACAGATCTCAGAAGCTCCTTGTTTACGTCTAACACCCTTACCACATTGGCTCATCTCCGGCTGTACGACTTGGTCACGTCCCTGAAATTCCGAGCCAATACTACTGCGAGGCGCCTCATGGCATCCATGTCCGATACAAAACACGGTTTGGCCCACCGTACTAGATAGAAACGCCGTTTCCGATCGTTGCATTGTCAGTGCGGCGGTAATGAGACCGGCGAACACGGGATTGATCTTATACCCGGACATGAAGAGGGGCAATTGGAGACTCATGGCTGAGTGCTTCGATCCCAGACGATGCAACTCGTGACATCTACCAACATCTGCTGGCCTCATGATGGAAAAATACGGTGGACAAAGCCCCACTATCCGGACCTGGAATAACAGAGTCATTCGACTCACCTGGTGCGGGATACGCTGCAGTAGAACGACGGGCCGCATCTGGCCGCTGACAACAGATTTGGAGACCAAGCGTATGGCGCAGACATCGACCCGGGTGGAGGTTTGCATCATCGGGGCGGGGCTTTTCGCTGCGCTGCACCTGGCGGACCGCATGAGCGTGCTGGTGCTCGACCGCAAATCCAGGTACGGCGGCGCAGGCGGGGCGACCGATGGCAGGCTCAATCTTTCGCCCCACGTGGATCGAGATCTGGACGCGCTGAGGCTCTCGGAAGCCGAGGCGACCCGGTATATCGAGGCGGTGGATCGCTGCTTCCTCGAGCACGGCGGACATGGCCGAGAGCGGAACCGCCTCGGTGACCGACCGCAGCACGAAGGCGTTTATGCCGACCGGCGGGGTGATGTCGCCGATCTCGGTGGAGACGACCGCGAAGATGCCGAACCAGACGAGATCGAATCCGGACGCGGCCACCAGCGGATAGAGGATTGGGACCGTCAGCAGCACCATCGACAGGCGGCCATGCGTCACGCGACCCATGCAGCCCAGAGAACGAAAATGCTCGCTGGCCGATCGCCATGCGGCTTGCTGAATCAAGTCCTGCCAGTAACACGAATCCGACGGAGTAGAACTCAACCGAGCAAAGACGGGATAATATGACGTTTTCCAATCGCTGAAGACATCTGATCATGGAAAACTTTCGCGGCACGACGATCCTCTCGGTCCGACGCAACGGCAAGGTCGTGATCGGCGGCGACGGCCAAGTCTCGCTGGGCTCGACGGTGATGAAGGGCAACGCCCGCAAGGTACGCCGTCTCTACAAGGGACAGGTGCTGGCCGGATTCGCGGGCGCGACGGCCGATGCATTCACCCTGTTCGAGCGCTTCGAGGGCAAGCTGGAGAAGCATCAGGGGCACCTGACACGCTCGGCCGTCGAACTGGCGAAGGACTGGCGAACCGACCGCATGCTGCGCCGGCTCGAAGCGCTGCTCTGCATCGCCGACGCCAAAACCTCGCTGATGATCTCGGGCACGGGCGACGTGGTCGAGCCGGAGCAGGACCTGATGGCGATCGGCTCGGGCGGCTCGTTCGCGCTCTCGGCCGCGCGCGCACTGTTCGAGAACACCGAGCTCGACGCACGCGACATCGTCGAGAAGGGTTTGCACATCGCCGCCGACATCTGTATCTACACCAATCACAATCTGATCATCGAGGAGCTGGACGCGGAGTCTTGAGAGGTCCGCCGACCCGGCGCCTTGCAGAAACGGCGTGCCAGCCGCAGCTACCGCCCGACGGCGCCCAATCCATTGAGCTAGATTCCCCCCGCCGCCCCTGGGCGGCCCATTCGACGGACAGTCACCATGTCTGAAATCACCCCTCTACGCATCGTCGCCGAGCTCGACAAGCACATCGTCGGTCAGCACGACGCCAAGCGCGCCGTGGCGATCGCACTGCGCAACCGCTGGCGCCGCGCTCAGATCTCAGAGCCGATGCGCTCGGAGATCACGCCCAAAAATATCCTCATGATCGGCCCGACCGGCGTCGGCAAGACCGAGATCGCGCGCCGCCTGGCCAAACTGGCCAACGCGCCCTTCCTCAAGATCGAGGCGACCAAGTTCACCGAGGTCGGCTACGTCGGGCGCGACGTCGAGTCCATCATCCGCGATCTGGCCGACATCGGCGTCAAGATGGCGCGCGAGCAGGAGATGGACAAGCTGACCGACCAGGCCGAGGCGGCCGCCGAGGAGCGCATCCTCGACGCCCTGCTGCCGCCGCCCAGCGGCTTCGAGGAGGAGAGCCGCTCGACCGCCAGCAAGGCCACGCGCGAGAAGCTGCGCGAGAAGCTGCGTTCGGGCGAACTCGACGACCGTGAGATCGAGATCCATGTCTCCACGAGCCCGCTCGGCGTCGAGATCATGGCCCCGCCCGGCATGGAGGAGATGTCCAGCCAGCTCCAGGGGCTGTTCAAGAACCTCGGCCAGGATCGCACCAAGCGACGCAAGCTGCACATCCGCGACGCGCGCCAGATCCTCAAGGAGGAAGAGGCCGCGAAGCGCGTCAACGACGAGGAGCTCAAGCTGCGCGCGATCGAGAACGTCGAGCAGAACGGCATCGTCTTCATCGACGAACTGGACAAGGTCGCAAAGCGCGGCGAGGGCATGGCGGGCGCGGACGTCTCGCGCGAGGGCGTGCAGCGCGACCTGCTGCCGCTGGTCGAGGGCAGCACGGTCTCGACCAAGCATGGCGTGGTGCGCACCGATCACATCCTCTTCATCGCCTCGGGCGCCTTCCATCTGTCCAAGCCCTCGGATCTGATTCCAGAACTCCAGGGCCGTCTGCCGATCCGCGTCGAGCTGAAGGCACTGACCACCGAGGACTTCGTGCGCATCCTCACCGAGCCCGACGCCTCGCTGACCGACCAATACCGCGAGCTGCTGGCGACCGAGGGCGTGAGCCTGGAGTTCACCGAGGACGGCATCCGCCGCATCGCCGAGATCGCCTGGCAGGTCAACGAGCGCACCGAGAACATCGGCGCACGGCGTCTGCATACCGTGATGGAGCGCCTGCTGGAGGACATCTCCTACAACGCCTCCGAGCTGGATCGGGTGACCGTGACCATCAACGCCAACTATGTCGACCAGAACATGGCCGGCCTCGCGGCGGACGAGGATCTGTCGCGCTACATCCTGTGAGCCGCGCGACGCCCGGACGTCTCCGACCATCCAACCGAGCCTGACCACCATGACCCAAGTACCCACCGAACTGAATCTGCACCGCCAGTCGCGCGTGCTGGAAATCGCCTACCCGGACGGTAGCCGTTATTCGCTGCCCTGCGAGTATCTGCGCGTCTATTCGCCCTCGGCCGAGGTCCAGGGTCACGGCCCGGGACAGGAGGTCCTGCAGGTCGGCAAGGAAGACGTCGGTATCGACCGCATCGAACCCGTCGGCAATTATGCGGTCTGTTTGCACTTCGACGACGAGCACAATACCGGGATCTATTCCTGGGACTA
Organism: Thiorhodococcus fuscus; assembly: GCF_042682685.1. Classification (NCBI taxonomy): domain Bacteria; kingdom Pseudomonadati; phylum Pseudomonadota; class Gammaproteobacteria; order Chromatiales; family Chromatiaceae; genus Thiorhodococcus; species Thiorhodococcus fuscus. The sequence continues at coordinate 37,834 of NZ_JBHUHX010000062.1, read as the reverse complement.
TCTGTACCGGCTCTGCACCCAGCAGGAGCAGCTTTGGCAGACCTATCTGGACCATCTGGAGCAGACGGGCTACCAGCGCAAGTCGCGGCCGTCCTGACGCATTGATGTAAACTAACCGCTGCCACGCGGGGCGCTAGAAGGCGCCCCCGCCCTCATTTCGCTATCAGGCCCACAGCATGTCAGACCAGAAAACCACCCATTTCGGCTATCGACAGGTACCGGTCGGCGAAAAGGCCGCGCGCGTACGCGAGGTCTTCGACTCGGTCGCATCCCGTTACGACCTGATGAACGACCTGATGTCGCTCGGCATCCATCGTCTCTGGAAGCGCCACGCCATCGAGCTGGCCGGCGTGCGGCGCGGACAGCAGGTGCTGGATCTCGCCTCCGGAACCGGCGACCTCGCCGACCGTTTCGCCGGAATCGTCGGTCCCGACGGTCTGGTAGTGATGTCCGACATCAATGCCGCCATGCTCGGCGAGGGTCGCGAGCGCATGCTCGATCGCGGCCGCGTCGGCAACCTGCACTACAGCCTCATCAACGCCGAGAAGATCCCCTTCGGCGAGGATCGCTTCGACTGCGTCACCATCAGCTTCGGCCTGCGCAACGTCACCGACAAGCAGGCCGCGCTGAACGAGATGTTCCGCGTACTGCGTCCGGGCGGAAAGGCGCTGATCCTGGAGTTCTCGCACCCGCTCACCAAGCCGCTGAGCAAGGTCTACGACGTCTATTCCTTCTCGGTTCTGCCGACGCTCGGCAAGCTGATCGTCAACGACTCGGGCAGCTATCGCTATCTGGCCGAGTCCATCCGTATGCACCCGGACCAGGAGACGCTGCGCTCCATGATGGAGACGGCGGGCTTCGAGCGTTGCGAATACTTCAACCACACCGGCGGTATCGTCGCCATCCACCGGGGGTACAAACTGTGAGCGAGGGCATTCAGATCCCGGACGCCGTGCTGGCGGTCGTCGAGCAGACGATCAATCGCTACATCGCCCTGGATCCCGAGGGCTCGGCCGCCTTCGCCGCGCTCGCCGGACGCATCATCGGAATCGAACTCAAGGGGTTCGGCACCCGGGTGACCGTCATCCCCAGCGCGCGCCGACTGCAGGTCTTCGGAACCTACGAGTCCGAACCGGACTGCCTCATTCGCGGCTCGCTGCTCGGGCTCGCCCGCATGGGCATGACCGAACGCAAGGAGACCCCGCTGATCTCGGGCGAGGTCGAGATCGAGGGCGACACGGCGCTCGCGCAGGACTTCAGCGCCGCGCTCGCCGCACTCCAGATCGACTGGGAAGAGCAGCTCGCCCGCGTCATCGGCGATCCCTTCGCCCGCCAGGTCGGCAACCAGGTGCGCTCAGCCGAGCGCTGGGGACAGCGGACCTCGGACTCCATGACCGCCAATCTGCGCGAGTATCTGCAGGAAGAGCGCCGCCTGCTGCCGACCCGCTACGAGGTCGATGCCTTCCTGAACCAGGTCGACGGCCTGCGCGATGACGTGGAGCGGCTCGCCGCCCGCATCGAACGGCTCGTCGCGAATACCACGGAGTCCGGCAACCAGCCATGATCGGTCCCCGTCAGGCACTGCGTCTCCTCCGCATCAATTGGATCCTCCTGCATCACGGTCTCGATGAGGTCGTCCTCGCGACCCATCTGTTCCGACCGCTGCGCTGGGTCAAATATTTCCTGCCCTGGCACTGGGTGAAACGCGACCTGCCGTCCTATCCGGCGCGGGTCCGCATGGCACTGGAGGACCTGGGGCCGATCTTCGTCAAGTTCGGCCAGATCCTCTCGACCCGACGCGATCTGCTGCCGGACGACCTGGCGGTCGAACTCGCCAAGCTCCAGGACCGGGTCCCGCCCTTCGGCGGAGCCGAGGCGCGCGCCCTGATCGAAAAGGCCTGGGGCCGCTCGGTCGACGAGGTGCTGGATCAGTTCGATCCGATTCCTCTGGCATCGGCCTCCATCGCCCAGGTCCACACCGGCCGCCTCAAGGACGGCACCGAGGTGGTGGTGAAGGTGCTGCGCCCCGGCATCGAGCGCACCATCCGCCAGGATCTGGGGCTCATGTACACCGTCGCCTACCTCGCCGACCGCTACTGGAAGGACGGGCGGCGGCTGCGTCCGATCGAGGTGGTGCGCGAGTACGAGAAGACCATCTTCGACGAGCTGGACCTCCAGCGCGAAGCGGCCAACGCCTCCCAGCTGCGCCGCAACTGGATCAACAGCGAGATGCTCTACATCCCGGAGGTCTACTGGGACTGGACGCGCCCCAACGTCATGGTGATGGAGCGCATCTACGGCACCCCGGTGGGCGACGTGGAGCGGCTCAAGGCCCAGGGCGTGAGCATGGAGCTGCTCGGGGTGCGTGGGGTGGAAATCTTCTTCACCCAGGTGTTCCGCGACAACTTCTTCCATGCCGACATGCATCCGGGCAACATCTTCGTCGAGCCGTCCGGGCGCTACATCTCGATCGACTTCGGCATCGTCGGCACCCTGACGACCGAGGACCAGCGCTATCTGGCCGAGAACCTGCTCGCCTTCTTCGAGCGCGACTATCGCCGTGTCGCCGAGCTGCACGTCGAGTCCGGCTGGGTCCCGCCCGGCACTCGGGTCGACGAGTTCGAGTCGGCGATCCGCACGGTGAGCGAGCCCATCTTCGAGAAGCCGCTGGCCGAGATCTCGTTCGGGCACTTCCTGGTCCGGCTGTTCCAGACCGCGCGACGCTTCAACATGGAGATCCAGCCGCAGCTGGTGCTGTTGGAGAAGACCCTGCTCAACATCGAGGGGCTGGGGCGCCAGCTCTATCCCGAGCTGGACCTCTGGACCACGGCCAAACCCTACATGGAACGCTGGATGAAGGATCAGGTCGGTCTCAAAGGGCTCTTCGACCGCACCAAGCGCAACCTCTATTCGGTCGCCGACCAGGCACCCGAGCTGCCTCTGGTCGCCTATCGCATGCTCATGACCTACGACAAACGTCTGCGGGCCGCCGAGCATGCGCACCGAAGTCACCAATCGTCGCGCGAGAACCAGTCCCTCAACGCGTCCGGATCGGCCCGGCTGATCGGTGGAGCCACCCTGCTCGTCTGCGGCACCTTGGTGCTGCTGCTGGGTCCAGGACAATGGCTGCAAGACTCGGTCGGAGCGGCACTGGTCGCCTTCAGCTACCTGATCGGGGCCTGGCTGTTCGTCTCCGCAGCGCGCAGCGGCGCCTGATGTGCGAATGAATGCGCACCTACGACCTGGACACGGCACCAGGTCGTGGGGACATGCCTGCAAGCCAGCCCATGTCCAAGCCCCGGACAACCTTCAGCTGGCGGCTGAAAGCTGGCAGCTGGCAACGCTCCCCCATCACTCCACCGGTTCGGTCAGCGGATCGCTCCAGGCGAGGACGCCGCCGGCCATGCTGACCACGTCGAAGCCAAGCTGACTCAACTGGAAGGCGGCCACGGAGCTGCGCCGGCCGCTGCGGCAATAGGCGACGTAACGGGCGGCGCGATCGAGTTCCTCGACACGCTTGCGCAGTTGCGAAAGGGGGATCAGCAGCGAACCCGGAATGTGCCCCTCGTCGAACTCCTCTTCCAGACGCACGTCGAGTGCGACATAGTCGTGCTCGATCATGGCCTTCGCCACGGGAACATCGACCTCGCGCACCAACGGCTGGGCCATGAGCGAGGAGAAGTCGTCGCGGAGCAGTTGAAGCAGGACGCCGTCCTCCAGCATACGCACGGTCACCGAGCTGGTCTTCCCGGTCAGCAGGCTCTCCTCGCCGAAGGCGTCGCCGCACTCCAGTTCGGCGGCCTTCATCGGAATCCCCTCCTCGTCGTCGATCTGCCACAGCTCGGCACGACCGGCGACCAGGACGTAGAAGGCATCGGTCTCCTTGCCCATACGCACGATCTCCTCGCCAGCCTGAACCCGGCGCTCACGCAGGCTGGTCAAGGCGCGTTCGGCGTTCTCCAGCGGAATCCGGCGGAAAGTCGCCGTGTCGCGCACCAGACGAAGAGAGTGGTCCAAGTTGGAACCGGGCGCGGCGAGACTTTCGGCGACCTCCTCCAGTGTCAGCAGATAGTCGGCGAGCGCGGTGTCGATGTGGCAGAGGTAGGCGTCCTCCAATGCCTCCACTCCGAGCGTCGCGGGCAGGGTCGGCAGCAGGACGAACCCCAGATCGTCTGCGGCAACCTCCTTGCGATCTCCATCGCTCCCGGTGATCGCCACGCGACCGACGGCGACATAGAGCCGGTCCGGCAGCTCGCTGCCGCTGAGTTGCAAACGCTCGCCCTCGTGCAGTTCGAACAGACGGAAGATCTGCAGGGATTCCAGCAATGCGCGCTCCGAGATGCCGGGAAAGGCATGAAAGCGCTCGCGCAGAATCCGGATCAGGTGGGTGGTCTTGATGCTCATGACACTCTCCGTCGACTGGAACGCGAAGGATATTCAGCCGTTAGAGACCTGCTTGGGCTGATCTTTCTGCTTCTCGCGCTGCGCCTCATACACCTGCAACACCTCCTCCGTCGGCCCGTATTCGACGATGCGGCCATGCTCCATCAGGATCGCCTTGTTGCACATGTTGCGGATGAGATCGTTCGCATGGGACGAGAGGACGATGATGGAGACCTGCTCGGTGAAGCGGTGCAAGCGGGCGCGGGCCTTGTCGAGAAACGAGGCATCGCCGGCACCGATTCCCTCGTCGAGCAGCAGGATGTCGGGCACCACCGAGGTGGACACGGCGAAGGCGAGACGCATCTGCATGCCGGCCGAATAGGTACGGATCGGCAAATTGAGGAAGTCTCCGAGCTCGGTGAACTCGGCGATGTCGTCCATGCGCTCCTTGATCTGACGCCGCGTGAGACCGAGGAAGAGCCCGCGCAGGACGATGTTCTCGTAGCCCGTGCTCTCCTGATCCATGCCGAGCGCGATGTCGAACAGCGGCACGGTGGACCCTTCGACACGGACAGTCCCGCAGTTGGGTTCGTAGATGCCGCCGAGCACGCGCAGCAGGGTGGTCTTGCCGGCACCGTTGTGTCCGACCAATCCCAGCCGATCGCCGTTTTCGAGCTTCAGATTGATGTCCTGCAACGCCTCGACCACCGAGATACGCTGCGAGACGGTATCGGCCCGGATCTGACCGCCGGTCGCACTCTGGATGAGCCGATTCTTGAGCGAACGGTTGGAGGCGCTGTAGACCGGAAAGGAAACGGAGACGTTTTCCAGCTGGATAGATGCCATGTGTGCCCCCCTCAAACCCAGTAGGCGATACGCCAACGGTAGGCGGAATAGAAGAACAGGGTGATGGCCCATCCGACCAGACCGAGCAGCAACACGGCCAGCCAGTGCTCCAGATCGGGAGGCTGCCCCAACATGGGCGCGCGGACGATCTCGACCATGTGATAGAAGGGATTGAGGTCGAGCAGCAAGGCGCGGTCGGGCAGCATCGCGGGGTGCCAGATGACCGGAGTGATGAAGAAGAACACCTGCACCACGCTACCGATGATGAGCGGGACATCCCTGAAACGCGCGCTGAGCAGACCGAGAAAGAGCGACATCCAGAGACCGTTTGCGACCAGAACCAGCAGTGCGACCGGGATCCACAACAGATTCCAATTCAGGTCGATGCCATACCAGAGCGCGACGCCGAAGAAAATCCAGATGTTATGGGCGAAGATGATGAGGTTCGACCAGATACACTTGTAGGCATAGATGGAAATGGGCGCATTCAGTTGCCGAATCATGCCGTCCGAAACGATGAATGCCTCGCAGCCATCGATGATCATGGTCGAGACCAGCCCCCAGATGACGAATCCGGCCGCCAGGAAGGGCAGGTATTCGTGCAGGTCCTGGCGGAAGATCTGGCCATAAAGCAGGCCCAACGCCATCACCATGATGCCCATGGAGAGGGTGATCCAGAATGGCCCCAGCTTGGAGCGTCGATAGCGGCGACGAATGTCCTGGAACGCCAGGGTCATCCACAGCTCGCGACGCGCCCATCCATCGCGAATGTCGCGAATGGCCTTGTCGAACTGATCGCGTCGCAAACCGTGGCGAAATTGGAGCAGAAGAGGCGATTCGCCTCCGTGGGGAGCAGTGGTTGACATCTAACCCTTCCGAGAAAAAACGGCGATCAGGTGTCGGGGGTCGATACGCTCATGGCGGAATCCTGATCGGTTCATTCCAGCCTTCGACATCGAAGCACGCATCCGAGACACCCCTCATACAGCCAAGCCCAGAAAAACTCGGCGCACAGGCGGTTTCCGAGCAAGGCCGACAGGCGGTTTTCTGATAGGCTGCGCACTATACCGTCTTGCCTCCCGTAACGCGATGACAACCAGGATGCGCGTCATCCCCCGCTCAGCGGGATACAGGGGATGCGGCCAACAGAATCCACTGAGGGGAACATGATCGTCGATCTGTTGCGTCCACTATGGCGTCTTCTGCCGATCGATATCCCGATGCGGCAGCGCATCCAGCAACAGCTCTTTCGTGCCGCCCCCTTTTTTTTCAGATCACACCCTGGGCTCCAGGCCTATCGCCATACGCAACGCGGCGCGCTTCAATCGATCCGGGCACACCTGATCGGTGGTTGCCAGGAGGCACGCCCGGTCGAACTGCTCGACGCCGAACCTCCGGCCGATCCGCCAGCGCGGCTGATCGCCTTCTATCTGCCCCAATTCCACCCCATTGCGGAGAACGACGCCTGGTGGGGCAAGGGCTTCACCGAATGGACCAACGTGGTCCGAGGACGGCCTCAGTTCCCCGGACACTACCAACCCCATCTGCCGGGCGAACTCGGGTTCTACGACCTGCGGGTCCCCGAGATCATGGAGCGACAGGTCGAGCTGGCCAAACTCTACGGCATCGGCGGCTTCGCCTTCTATCACTACTGGTTCAACGGCCGGCGCCTGCTCGAACGTCCGATCGAATCCTATCTACGGAGCGATCTCGACCTCCCATTCTGCATCTGCTGGGCGAACGAAAGCTGGAGCCGGCGCTGGGACGGACGGGCCAACGAGATCCTGATCGCTCAGGAGCACACCCCCGAGGACGACATCGCCTTCATCGCCGCCGCCGCCGACTATCTGCGCGACCCCAGATACATCCGCATCCAGGGGCGGCCGCTGCTGCTGATCTACCGGCCCGAACTCTTCCCCAGCCCGATCGAGACCGCAGAGCGCTGGCGGGATTGGTGTCTGCGCAACGGTGTGGGCGACCTCTATCTGGCCTACACCCAATCGTTCGAGTCGGTCGATCCGGCACGCTACGGATTCGACGCCGCCATCGAGTTCCCGCCCAACAACTCGCACCCGGTCGCCATCACTCGACGCATCGAGCGCCGCAACCGCAACTTCAGGGGCATGATCTACGACTGGACGGTCTACCTGGAGCAAAGCCGTCATTACGGTCCATGCGACTACCGGCTCTTTCGCGGCGTGAATCCGTCCTGGGACAACGAGGCGCGCCGCCCCGAGCGCGGGGCCGTCTTCCTGGGATCCAGTCCCGCCGGTTACCGCGAATGGCTGGAGAACGCCATCCATGACACGGTGAAGCGCTTCGAGGAACCGAGCGAGCGGCTCGTCTTCATCAATGCCTGGAACGAATGGGCCGAAGGCGCCCATCTGGAGCCCGATCAGCGACATGGCTATGCCTACCTCCAGGCGACCCGCGATGCCCTGGAGCGCGCGGCCCACGGCAGCGCCGAGACGACGTCCGGCTCGGGCATCCGCCTGGACGCTCAGATCAAGCCGAGCACTCCCAGCCGCGCCGCATAACGCCGGCCGACGGCGGCGGCGCCGTTGAATTCTCGGATATAGCGCGCCCCAGCGCCTGCGATTCGCTCGGCGAACGCCCGCTCCGAAACCAGACGCCGCATGTACCAGCTGGCCTGATCGACATCGGCCTCGGCCCAGATCTGACCCTCGCCGTGCGGATACTCGTCCTCGCCGACCGCGACCAAGGTATGGTCGACCACACAGGCATTGAGTTCGTTGCAGAAATCGAGGTTGCCCGAATAGCCGGTGACGATGACCGGCTTGCCGTAATGCATGGCCTCGGCCGGTCCGCGCCCGAAGCCCTCCGAGCGATGCAGCGACACGAAGGCGTCGCAGCCGCTCATCAGCCCCCGGATCTCCCGGTCGCTCAGCACCTGGTCGATGACCCAGACACCGGGCCGCCGGATCGCCTCGTGCTCCAGGAAGTCGCGATAGTCGTCGGGACGCAACTGTCCGCCGTTGAGCTTGATCACCAGACCGACGCCGTCGCGCTCGGATTCAGGGAAGGCGCGCTCGAACGCCTCGATCACCGCCCAGGGATTCTTGCGCGCGACGAAGGAGCTGAAATCGAAGAAGAAGAGGAACAGGAAGCGGTCGTCCGGGAGACCGAAATGGGATCTTGGCAGATCGCTCGGCTCGGGATCGACCACCAGCGGCATGCGGACGACCGGACGCCGGGTCTTCTCGGCGATCGCCTGCTGGATGAAGCGCGACGGCGCCCAGATCTCGTCGACCAGATCGAGCGCGGGCGACCAGGCGTCCGGGAATCGGCTCAGCTCCCAGGCCCAGTAGCCGATGCGATAACCGGCATCGAAGAACTCAGACCCCAGATGATTGCGGGCCGGGATCATCTCGTCGGCATTGAGCACGAACAGACTGGCGCGATGGCGCGCCGTGCGGCTCAGACGGTCGAAATGGGCGAAGCGCGCGAGCCGAGGGCGATTCTCCTCGCCGGCGTCGAAGGTGTTGCGGATGTGGAAGGGGATGCCGGTGGCGGCCAAGGCATTCGCCGCCATGCGCACGTCCTCTCCGCGCCCCGAGATGAGATAGGGATGTCCCACGAGCAGGACACCCGGCGACTGCTGCAGCCAGACCGGATCGCGCGGCGTCTCGTTCGGGAGCGGAACCGGGCTCTCGGGCAACGCGATGGTTGGCGGCGCCTCGACTCCGGGACGCGCACCAAGACGCCGCAACAGCGCGCCCGCACCGCGCTCGCGCGCGAAGCGCCAGAGCGCCTTGGCCAGCGGGCGCAGACCGCCGTGACGACGACGCGCATCGCGAACGCGGGAGACCAATGGGGGAATGGATCGAGTCACTTCTTTACCTCAGGGATGCCGAGCAACGGATTCTCGATACCGGCTCGATGGACGTCGGGTCAACCTCTAGGGCTCGGGGCGACGACCGCATCGAGCGCGCGCCGGGTCGCTTCGAGATACGCGTTGCCGAACTGACTATCGGGCTCCAGGTGATTGCCCTCGGCCCACTCGTTCCAGGCGTTGACGAAGACCAGACGTTCGTCGCCGAACTTGAGGTCGCGCGTCTCGGCGATGGCCCGGGTCAACCAGGACTCGTAGATCTCGGGCGAGGCGCCGAGGAAGATGTCGCCTGCGTCCTGTCGACGGGCCGTGTTGTCCCAACCCGGCATGACGCCCCTGAAGACCTTGGACTGGGGATAGCTCAGCTCGGCGAAGGTCCGCGCCGTGGCCGCATAGTCGTAGAAGCGGCCGCTGAAATTCGGATTCAGCATGCCCTCCGGCGCGTCGACCTGGACCGAACGGCCGTGCGGCGGGAATTCGACCGCAGCCTCGAATCCGACCGGCGAGCCCTCGCCCTCGCGGAAGCTGTTCACGCAGGCCAGATAGGGTTCGGGCAGTCCGGCGCGGACGCATTCCTCGCGCCAGCGATCCGTGGTCGCGCGCGGGTCCGGCAGCAAGCTCGCACGGTAGACGAGGAGCAGCGGCCGGCCGTCGATGCGGATATAGCGCGGGTCGGACAGGGCCGGAAAGAGCGCGCGGATGAAGGCGACGTCATCTTCGGGCGAATACTGCTGCTCCATGAGCAGATCCTGCTCGCGACCGTCCCAGCGCCGCGACCAGTTCTCGTTGGCCCAGCAGACGCAGAAGGGGAAGTCCGGCTCGCCGCTCGCCAGCACCTCGTCGAGCGGACGGTGCAGCAGTCGCCGGCCGTTGAACCAGTAGTAGTAATAACAGAAGCCGTGGATGCCGTGCTCGCGCGCCAGTTCGGCCTGTCTGCGACGCGTCTCGGCGAGCCGCAGGTCGTAGAAGCCGAGCTCGCCCGGCAGATGCGGTTGATAGTGCCCCGCAAAGTTGGGACGGGCACGGGTGACGTTGGTCCATTCGGTGAAGCCCCTGCCCCACCAGTCATCGTTCTCCGGGATCGGATGGAACTGGGGCAGATAGAAGGCGATGAGCCGCACACGATCCAGCTCGGACAATTGATCGCGCCATTTGTCGACGAATTTGAGGCGATTGGACTCGATCCGGGCCAACTTGTCGCCGGCGACCCCGGTGGTGACGCTCAGATGGTGGACGACCTCGGAGGCCGGCTGATAGAGGATACGGCGTCCGAGCGCGCGCACCTGGAAGGCCAGGTCGGCGTCCTCGAAATAGGCCGGCGCATAGCGGTCGTCGAAGCCACCGACACGCTCGAAGAGGTCGCGCTCGATCATGAACGAGGCGCCGGAGCAATAATCGACCTCACGCGGCTGGTTGAATTCGGGCGCTGACGGATCGCCGTTCAGCCCAACCAGCCGGGCCGAACCGTCCGACTTCATGCTGACGCCCGCCTCCTGCAGATGGCCGCTCGGATAGAGCAGCTTGGATCCCGTCATGCCGATGCTGGAATCGGCGAAGAGTTCCAACAACCGATCCAACCAACCCGGACGCACCTGGGTGTCGTTGTTCAGGAACAGCAAGTAACGGCCGCGAGCGGTCATGGCCGCCTTGTTGCAGGAACGCAGAAAACCGAGATTGCTCTCGTTCTCGATCAGCCGGATCCCGCGCACCGCGCGCAGCAGTGCGCGGGTCTCCGAGTCGGAGCCGTCGTCGATCAGGATCAGCTCGAAGGCGGCGAGCGGCGGATACTGGACGATCGAGCTGAGACACTCCAGGGTGTAGGCCGGCTGCTTGAAGACCGGCATCACCACCGAGACCTTGGGCGACTCGGAGGTCGGCAGGACCAGCGTCTCGGCGCTGAACATCAGACGTTTCGGCGAGAGACGCAGAATGGACAGCGGACTCGCATTGAAGGGCACGCCGCTCTCGAAGGGAGGAACGCGCGGCGTCTCCTCCGAAACCGCCGGTGGCCGCGACACGACCTGGGACAGGGCGGGCGTCAGATGCCGACGCACGGCCAGCGGCAGGACGCCGCGATAGAGCAAACGCGCCAAGCGCGATCCCGACCGATAGGCAGCGCCCATCCAGCACCGTGTCGCACCGATCCCCCGCCGCAGCATCCGGACTGGAACGGTCAGACGCCAGGAGGTGGAGGCATGGAGCTCGTCGAGCCGCTGCCGCAGCAGATCGCGCTCGATCGATACCTCGCCGATCCGCTGCTCGTAGTGACACTGACGCTCAGCGAAATGGGCCTGCATCTCGTCGCGGACCCGGGTCTCGGCCGTCAGGAGCTGCGCCTCCAGAGCCTGCTTGCGCTCGTGCAGCCGCCCCAGACGATCGTTGGACTCGGCCAAGCGCGCGTTCAGCGTTCGATTGTAGTCGCCGAGCTGGTCCCTCTGGCCTTCGGTCAGGCGCACTTGGCGCTGCATCACGGCGATGCCCTGGGCCGAGCGCGCTCGCTCGACCACCCGCATCCATTCGTCGTCGGTCCACTGGTGGCGCCATTTGGCGAAGAAGCGCGCAAGCCCCGACTCGACCTCCGCCTGGGCGGCCGAAACACCGAACCCGGTTCCGGCGGCCAACCGATAGACGGCGGACAGACTCGGTTCATGCAGCATGGGGGTGAGACGGCAGACCTGCACCCAGAAGTCCCAATCCTCGTAGACATCCAGATCTTCGTCGAAGCGGCAGCCTTCCTCGAACAGCGAGCGGTGGAAGAGCACCGAGTGGATGGGAACGAAGTTGTCGACCAACAGACGATTCGCGTCGAAGGGGTCGTTGAAGAGATGGCTCTCCTCCCAGCCATCGCCCTCGGGCCGAACGCACCGCACGCCGGAATAGGCCGCCCGTTCGGGAACCCCATCCAACCGCCGCGCCAGCAACGACAGATGCTCGGGCAGCCACCAGTCGTCGTCGTCGAGGAAGGCGAGATAGGTTCCACGGGCCTCGCTCAACCCCAGGTTGGCGGCGCGACTGCGGTGCAGCGCTTCACCCGTGCGCGCCAGTCGCAGCTCGGCCGCGCCAACCCGCTCGGGAAGCGTCAAGGGCGCCCCGGCATTGGCCTGAACCACCACGACCTCCAGATTCGGATAGGTCTGGACCGCAATCGCATTGAGCGCGTCGGCCAGCTCGGGCCGCCCGGTGGTGCGCACGATGATCGAAATCAGGGGCGGCGACAGCGGCCGTTCCAAGGCTTCGGGACCGGATAGGACCGAGAGCAGCGGAGCGATCGGCCCACCCGGCCGCAAGGCCCGCAGCTCCTCGCCGTCGATGAGGCGATAGGCCTCGACATCGGCACCATCCGCTAACCGTTTGCGATAGTTCTCGCGCGCCCGAACGAGATCCAGCTGTCGCGCGCGATCGCCAGTGCCGTCGAGCGCGTCGCGGGCCGAGACGATGGCGTCGACGAAAGACCCGACCTCCAGCAAGCGATTGGGCCTCAGCTCGGTCTCCAGCTCGAAATAGACCAGCCGGCACGCATGCCCGCAGCGACGCACCGCCTCGGTGACGGCGAGCGACAGCTGACGCGCCGCGAAGGCGGGTTCGGCAGGCGAGCACACATAGACGAACTCCGCCCCGATCTCTTGAATCCGATCCTGGATGCGCTCGATGAGCGTCTCGGAGTAGAGGATCTCCCCCTGGGGCAGGCCCAGAAGCCGAGGAAGACCCGTTCCGAACGCACCTGGAGCGCCGCCCCCTTCCACGTCCGCAGTCCCGGACTCGGCAGCGAGAACCGAAACCGCATCGCCCTGGCCCACATGAGCAAGAATGGCGCCAGCGCACCCGACTGTCTCCTCGCCGAGACATCGCACCACGACCAATGCCCTACCCGCCCCGATGCGTTCGACTCTCGATGGCGGCTCCATGGCGTACTCAGTGTGCATTGTTCAACCAATCATCTCGTTATAGGTCCCGCGCACGGATTGCAGCAGGTTTTCTGATACCCTTCGCACGATGTCGAGCCTTGCGCTCCAACCCGCTCGTGCTCGCGAACGCTCCATGAACGGTTTGCCATTCGCGCCACAACGGGCGAAGGAACCAAGGGCCAGCCACTATACCATGGGCCTTATGATAGGAATTTTGGCGTTCTGAACCCGAACACTGCGACAGCCTGACGTTTCATGCATCGCCTCGGGCGCCCGCTACGCCGGCTCATGCAGGACTCACCCTCGAAATGAAAGGGGTTGGATTGCCAGCATGCGGATTGTCTCGATTTATTCATCTTCGCGGCTCGCCGGCCAGTGGAAGATCATGACGCGCGTCCACTTTCAGATAACCCATCCCAAGCCATCCGTTATGATCGACATGAATCGATCGACTGGCTTTTCGCATCGACGGGCCTGCGCGAACCGAATGACCCTATCGCCCTGAATCCATCCGTATGAACCAGTCTATGAACTCAGTCTTTGGAAGACATGGTGGCATCGCGCGCATAACCCGACACGCTTGGCGCATTCTACCGCTTGCCTTCCCCGCCAAGCAGCGACTCAGGCGTTTCATTCTCGACCGCATGGCGGATGGCTACCGGCTATTCCATCGCAACAATCGGGTCGCATTTCAGCCAGCGACACGCCATCTATCCAATACGGCGGAGTTCACGCCCAAGGTCACCGTCGCCGTCACCAATTACAATCACGCCTCTTTCCTGCGCCAGCGACTGGATAGCATCTATCGCCAGACCTATCGTCACTTCCAGGTCATTCTTCTCGACGACGCCTCCACCGACGACAGCCGGGCAATTCTGGACGAATACGCCGAGCGCTATCCAACGATCACCACTCGGCGCTTCAACACGACCAATTCGGGAAGCGTCTTTCGCCAATGGAAGCTCGCAATCGAAACGGCCGACACGGATCTCGTCTGGATCGCCGAAAGCGACGACTATTGCGACCCCCATTTTCTGGAAACGCTGATCCCCTATTTCATGGACGACGCGGTTAAACTCGCCTACGCCCATTCGGTCTTCGTCACCGAAAATGGAACGCCCAGCGAATTCCGCTTCGACGACTATCTCGACGAGCTTTCACGAACCCGCTGGAAATTCAACTATGTGGAAACGGCGCATCGTGAGGTCGCCGATTTTCTCGGACGCAAGAACAGCATTCCGAATGTCAGCTCGGCGGTATTCAGAAAATTCGATCTCAATGGAATGCTCGCAGAGAACGATTGGCTAGATATGCGAATCTGCGGGGACTGGATCTTCTATCTGCATGCCATTCGTGGGGGCAAGATCGCCTATTCGGCAGACGTGCGGAACTACTATCGGTTCCACACCGGAAATTCGTCGGCGCGAACCTACAACACACCCGTCTATTACGAGGAACATGCCCAGGTCGCACGCGAAATCGCGCGTCTCTATAGGGTACCTCGGGCAACGTTGGAGGCGCATCACGCCTACATCGAACGTTTCTTCGCCCAGCAGGCGGGGACGCTCGCCGCTCAGGGAAAGGAGCTGCGCCATTTCTATGACCTCAAGGAGGTGTGGACCTCCGCCAGCAGGCGGCGGCCCAATGTTCTGATCGCCGCATTCGCCTTCGCCTCCGGCGGCGGAGAGATCTTTCCGATTCGACTCGCCAATGCGCTGGCGGATCAGGGATACGCGGTCACCTTCTTCGACTTCCGGGGCGAACCCCCGAATGTGCTGGTTCGCGACATGCTCCGAGCGGACATTCCCGTCGTCGAATTGAGCACCCGTTTTCTTGAGAGCGAGGACATCGTCGAGGCATTCGGGATCGAGGTGGTTCACACCCATCATGCCAGCGTCGATCAGTTCTTCGTGTCGCAGAAACGCCCCGGCGACTCGGCCGCGCACGTCGTCACCATGCACGGCATGTACGACATCATGAAACCCAACATGTTCGAGAACGCGCTCGAGACCCTGGACTCCGAGGTCGCGGCCTGGATCTATATCTCGGACAAGAACGTCGCGCCCTTCAAGGCTCAGGGGTTCTATCGTCACGACCGCTTCTTCAAGATTCCCAACGGTATGGCCATGCCAGAGATTCGGCCTGTCTCCCGCCGCGCGCTCGGCATCGACGAGGCGGCGTTCGTTCTCTGTGTCGCAAGTCGCGCCATCCCCGAGAAGGGCTGGCACGAGTCCATCCAGGCCGTGACCGAGGCGCGCGCCCTCTCCGGTCGGGACATCCAGCTGCTGCTGCTCGGCGACGGTCCGCTCCACGACAGCCTCCGGCATGAGGCACTGCCCGAGTTCGTGCATCTGTTGGGATTCGTCAAAAACGCGGTGGACTACTATGCCTCGGCCGACGCCGGATTGCTCCTGACGACCTTCGGGGGCGAGAGCTTCCCGCTGACCCTGATCGAATGTCTCATGACCGGGCGCCCCATGATCGCAAGCGACATCGGCGAGATCGCCGAGATGCTCACCGACGAACGGGGCGAGGTCGCCGGAGCGCTGGTCGACATCTCGGATGGACGGATTCCCGTCGGCGCAACCGCGCGCCAGATCGCCGAGCTGGCCACCGACGGCGCACTCCAGGCGCACAAGCGCGCCATCGCGCTGAAGATCCGTCCGCGCTTCGATCTCGACCGCGTGATCCAGATGTACGCAGAGGTCTACCGTCAGGCACTCGAGACGGCGCAGAGCCGAGCGAGCGCCTGAGACGCTGGTGCACCCCAGAGCGAGGCCTTGCGGCCTCATGCCTCAGGGCGCCCGATCCGCGACCGGTTCGACCAGGGTCCGCCACTGCTCATCGAGCCTCAGCCGCACCATGCGACGACCGCCGCCCTCCGCATCACACGGAAGGACAATCGGAGCCGTCTCGCTGCGAGAGACCAGTTCGCGCAGCATGGGCTCGGACAGCACCAGATCCTCGACCCGTTTCCAGACCACGAAGTCGCAGCCCTCGCGATAGCGATTGCACCCATAGCCGCGCCGCCCCTCGATGATCTGACCCTGGCCGCATTTGGGACACGGCAAGGGATGCCGGCCCAGACCTGGCGCGGTCGGCCCGGGCTCCGCAGCCGCCTCCGAGAGAGCCTGCGCGGCGTCGGGGACGGCGGACTTCCCGGTCTCGAAATCCATGACCACCTTGCCAGTGCCGTCGAGACGCAGCACAGCGGCAAAGGATCGCCCGGCCTTGGAACGAAAGCCATCGATCCGATCCGTACAGCCGCGTTCGATCAGTGCGCGCATCTGCTCCTCGGACAGGGTCACGCCCGCCACCTGCCGCCAGATGGTGAAACCACAGCCCGAGCGATAGCGGCTGCAGCCATAGGCCCGCGCACTCTCGGTGATCTCGCCCTGCTTGCAGATCGGGCATTGGCCCAATCCGGCCGAGCGCGACTGACCGGTCTTGGCGGCCCCCTTGGCACCGCGCCGACCGCCACGCTGGCGCGACGGTGCCCCCTGACGTACCGCATCCATCTGCTCCGGACTCAGCGCCGGCCCTTGGCCGATCACCGGGACCAGTTCGCGCACGAAGGACTCGATGTCGCGACCGAAGTCGCTCGCCGCCTCTCGCCCCAGCTCGATCTCCTTGAGGCGCCGCTCCCATTGGGCGGTCAGCTCGGGACTGCGCAGCGGAGCGGCGACCAGGGGGATCAGCGCCTGGCCCTTCGGCGTGGCGCGGATCTGTTTGCGCTGACGCTCCACATAGCCGGTACGGATGAGCTTCTCGATGGTTTCGGCGCGGGTCGCCGGGGTTCCCAGACCGGAGTCCGCCATGACCGAGGCCAGTGCGTCGTCCTCGATCGTCCGCCCGGCATTTTTCATCGACGCCAGCAGGGTTGCGTCATCGAACGGCTTCGGCGGCTTGGTCTCCTTCTCGACCACCTCCAGACCCAGCACGCGCAGCACCTGCCCCGGCTCCAGCGGCGGGAGGGGCGCCTTGGCACCTCCCTCCTCGGAGTCGGCCTCCGCCGATTCGGTCCGAGCATGACGCTCCGGCCTCATCTCCGCCCGCTTCCATCCCGGATCCAGGACCAGCGCGCCGCGCGCCAGGAAGGTCGCGTCGCCGATGAGAATCTCGACCCGCGTTTCCTCCACCTGCTGGTCGGGCAAAAAGACCGCGACGAAGCGGGTCCGACCAGATCGTAGATCCGCCGCAGGTGCGCCGGCAGCGTCGCGGGCGGCACCTTGCCGGTCGGTAGGATGGCGTGATGATCGGTCAGTTTGGTGCGATCCACATAGGCCTTGCCGAGCCGATGACCCGACTCCAGCCGCTGGAGCGCCTCGGCGGCCAGCGGGTGCTCCAGGTTGCGCAGGATTCCGGGCAACTGCGGCAGCATGTCCTCCGAGATGTGGCGACTCTCGGTGCGCGGATAGCTGATGAGCTTGTGGGTCTCATAGAGCGCTTGGGCGTGCTCTAGGACCTGGGCGGCAGTGAAGCCGAAACGGCGGTTGGCATCGCGCTGCAGATTGGTCAGATCGTAGAGCGGCGGCGGACGGTTGCGCCGGACCTTCTTCTCGACCTTGCTGACGGTCCCGGTCTCGTTCGGGCTCAGCTCGCGCAGCAGTCGCTCGGCCCGTTCCTTCTCGTCGATTCGGGTCTCGCCCTGTTCGGCATAGCGGGCATCGAAGCCTTCGGCGAAGTGGGCGACCAGTTCGTAGAAATAGGCCTTGGTGAAGCTGGCGATCTCGGCGTCGCGCGCCACGATCATGGCCAGGGTCGGGGTCTGGACCCGACCGATGGTGCAAAGCACCCGGTTGTGCACCGTGTAGGCGCGGGTCAGGTTCATGCCGACCAGCCAGTCCGCCTGGGCGCGGGCACGCGCAGCGGCAGCGAGCGGATCGAAGACGGCGCCTGGTTGAAGCGCCGCGAACCCGGCGCGGATCGCCTCGTCGGTCAGGCTGGAGACCCAGAGCCGATCGAACGGCTTGCGACAGCGCGCATGCTCGTAGATGAGCCGGAAGATATGTTCGCCCTCGCGCCCGGCATCGGTCGCGCAGACGATGCGCTCGGTCTCGGGCGCGTTGATCAGCGACTTGACCAGCTTGAACTGCTTGGCCGTCGACTTGCCGACCACGAGCCTCCAGCGCTCCGGGATCATCGGCAGCTGATCCAGCGACCAGCGTCCGGACCAGACATCGCCATAGGCGTCCGGCTCGGCGAAATGGATCAGATGCCCCAAGGCCCAGGTCACCCGATAGCCGTTGCCTTCGAGGAATCCATCGCCCTTGCGGCTGGCACCGAGCACCCGCGCGATGTCGCGGGCGACGCTAGGCTTCTCGGCCACGACGAGCCTGGTCATACGATCCCCATCGATCCAGCCCTCAATGCCGCCGATCGGACGACAGCAGACCCGAGGCGCCGGCCGCACGCAACCGCTTGGCCACGGCATATTCATCATCGCTCATCTGACTGCCGACGATCTCGCGCAGACGCACGGCATCCCGATCGCCGCGCTCGATCGCCAGGGACAGCCAGTAGTGCGCCTGGGCCAGATCGACGCCCACCCCGCGCCCCTCGGCGCAGATGAGTCCCATGGCGTAGAGGGCGTCCACCTCGCCGCGCTCGGCCGCCGCACGGATGGTCTCGACCTTGGCCGGATCGTTACGCAATAGGATCAGATCCTTCAGATAACTGCTGTCGTTCATGCAGGGAAACCGGGAACTCGATGGGGGTGAATGGGGACAGTATAGGGTCAATGGACCGGATCAATGGATCAGGTCACTGGGTTGCGCACAATTCCGACCTTGCTGCTACCATGAGCGCGCTCGGCGCCCCTGCCGAAACCGGCACACCCGTGCCCCGTACGCTCCACGACAGCAACCAGCCCAGTCCGCAGCCACCCACCCAGCGAGACCGCTCATGTCACTGATCACACCCTTCGCCGGCCTGAGACCCGCACCCGAACGCGCCGCCGAGGTCGCCGCCCCGCCCTACGACGTCATGAGCGCGGCCGAGGCACGACGCATGGTGGAGGGCCGGCCCTGGAGCTTCCTGCATATCTCGCGCGCCGAGGTGGATCTGCCCGAGGGCACGGATCCCTATGCGCCCGAGGTCTACGCCAAGGCCCGCGAGAATCTCGACCGCATGCTCGACGCCGGGGTGCTCGTCCGCGACGCCGCGCCCTGCTATTCCGTCTATCGGCTCACCATGGGCGAGCATCGCCAGATCGGCCTGGTCGCCTCGGCCTCGGTCGCCGCCTACGACGCCGGACGTATCAAGAAGCACGAGTTCACCCGTCCGGCCAAAGAGGACGACCGGGTGCGCCAGATCGAGGCACTATCGGCACAGACCGGACCGGTCTTTCTCGTCTATCGGGCGACGTCGGCCATCGACGACCTGCTCGCTCAGGTCGGGGCCACCAAGCCGGAGGTGGATGTCACCGCGACCGATGGGGTACGGCACGAACTATGGACCTTGACCGACCCGGCGCTCATCGCGCAACTGACCGACGCCTTCGAGGCGCTCGACGCGCTCTATATCGCCGACGGACACCACCGTTCCGCCGCCGCCTCGCGTGTCGCCGCGTCACGTTCCTCGGATACGGGTTTTCTGTCGGTCATCTTCCCGCACGACCAGATGCGAATCCTGGACTACAACCGGGTCATCCGCGATCTCAACGGACAGGAGCCGGAACACCTGCTGGAGCAGCTCGCCGCGAGCTTCCAGGTCGAGCCGAGCGCCGAGCCGGTCAAGCCAGCCCAACCTGGGGAGTTCGGCCTCTATCTGGACAGCCGCTGGTATCGCCTGACGCTCGACCCGCGCCTAATCCCAACCGACGACCCGGTCGCTCGCCTCGACGTCAGCCTGTTACAGAACCATCTGATCGGCCCCATGCTCGGTATCGAGGATCCGCGACGCGACGATCGCATCGAATTCGTCGGCGGAATCCGAGGACTGGGCGAGCTGGTCAGGCGCGTCGATTCGGGCGAGATGGCGATCGCGCTCGCGCTCCACCCAACCAGCATGGACGACCTCATGGCGGTGGCCGATGCAGGGCATGTGATGCCCCCGAAATCCACCTGGTTCGAACCCAAACTCGCGGACGGACTGGTTAGCCTCGTTCTGGACTGAACCGCCCCTTCCGCACTCGGACAAGGGCCCGCGCACGCCATCAGGCCGACGCGGGCCGCGCCTCTGGAGGCGATCCATCATGGTTAAACCCGTCTACAACCTTCCCGATCAGGATACCGACGACGCAACGGCGATGCGCCATTGGCTCGACACCCTGACGAGCCACTATCCGGACGAAGAGCACAAGCAGATCGCACTGGCCTGCGAGGCGCTCGCGCGTTGCCGAAGCGGTCACCGCATCGAGACCGGCGAGACCCAGGTGCGGCACGTCCTCTCCACGGCCGACATCCTGGCCGGGCTGCGCATGGACTACGAAACGCTGGTCGCCGCACTCCTCAACGGCTGCCTCAACCAGACCGGCCTGACCGAAGCCCACCTGGAAGAGCAATTCGGCCAGAACGTCGCCCACATGGTCGGCGATCTGGCGCGGATCGGGCAGATCGCCAACGTCGACGCCATCATCGCCGCCAAGGATCAGCCTCAGCACGAAGAGAATCTGCGCCGGCTCCTGCTCGGCATCGCCGAGGACGTGCGCGTGGTGCTGGTGGTGCTGGCCGAGCGCGTTCATCTGATGCGCGCCATCAAGGATCTGGAACCCGAACACCGCACCAAGATCGCCCGCGACACCCAACGAGTCTACGCGCCGCTGGCCAACCGTCTCGGTATCTGGCAGATCAAGTGGGAGCTTGAGGACCTGTCGCTGCGCTATCTGCAGCCGGACGAATACAAACGCATCGCCAAACTGATCGCCGAACGGCGCGAGGAGCGCGAGCAGTACATCGCGACGGTCATGCAGACGCTGCGCAAGACCTTCGAGGAGGCGGGCATCGAGGCCGAGATCACAGGCCGTCCCAAACACATCTACAGCATCTGGAAGAAGATGCGGCGCAAGGGCGTGGACATCGCGGAGATCTTCGATCTGCGCGCCGTGCGCATCATGGTGGAGACGGTTGCCGACTGCTACGCCGCGCTCGGCGTGGTGCACGGACTCTGGAAGCACATTCCCAAGGAGTTCGACGACTACATCGCCACACCCAAGGGCAACATGTACCGCTCGCTGCACACGGCGGTGATCGGCCCGGAGGACAAGTCGCTGGAGGTGCAGATCCGCACCCACGAGATGCACCGTCACTCCGAGTTCGGTGTCGCCGCACACTGGGCCTACAAGGAAGCCAAAGGTCACGATGCCGAGTTCCAGCGCCGACTGGTCTGGATGCGCAATTGGCTGGAACTCAAGAACGAGAACGACGACTCCAGCGATTTTCTGGAGCGCTTCAAGGCCGAGTTCGAGCCGGTGCACATCTATGTGCTCACGCCTCAATCCAAGGTGATCGAGCTGCCCAGAGGCGCGACGGCGCTCGACTTCGCCTACGCCATCCATTCCGAGGTCGGCAACCGCTGCCGAGGGGCACGGGTCAACGAACGTATCGTTCCGCTCAATCATGCGCTCAACAGCGGCGATACGGTCGAGATTCTGACCCAGAAAAACGCCGCCCCCAGCCGCGACTGGCTGAGCCCGCACCACGGCTATCTCACCACGGCCCGGGCACGCAACCGGGTGCGCCAGTGGTTCAAGCAGCAGAACCTGGAGCACGACCTGCACGAGGGTCGCATCGCCCTGGAGCGCGAGATCGCGCGGCTGGGGATCGTCGAGAAGCCGCACCCGGACGATCTCGCACCCAAGTTCAACTTCAAGCGCGGCGACGATCTGCTGGCCGCGATCGGACGCGGCGACCTCGCGGTCGGCCAGGTGGCACGCCAGGTCGGCGAACCCAAGGCGGAAGAGCCCAAGGACAGCGAACCCAAGCTCAAGGCGCCGCCGAAGCACAAGACGCCCCACTCCAGTAGCGCGATCGTCGTGGAGGGTGTCGACGACCTCATGACCCAGATGGCCCAATGCTGCAAGCCGGTGCCCTACGACGAGATCGTGGGCTTCGTCACCCGAGGCCGGGGCGTCACCATCCATCGCCGGACCTGTTCCAATCTGCTCCATTTGGCCTCCGACGAGGCCGAGCGATTGATCCAGGTCCGCTGGGCGGACCAACCCGCCAAGGCCGCCTATCCGGTCGACCTACTCGTCATTGCGGGCGACCGCAAGGGGCTTCTGCGCGACATCTCATCGACCTTCTCCGACGAGGACATCGACGTCATCGGGGTCAACACCCATTCGGAACGGAGCACCGACACCGCCTCCATGCGCTTCACGGCCGAGATCCAGGACATGGTGCAATTGGACCGCCTGATCGCCAAGCTCCAGCAGATCCCCGAGGTGCTGGAGGTACGCCGTTCCTATTGACACCAAGAAGGGTCGCGCCGGGCGCCAGCACCTCATGTCCAACCCATCGGGACGATCGACCATGCAGAATCAGTCGGAGAACGGCGGCGCGATCCGCCACGACGGGACGTCGCTGCGCGCCATCGCCGCCGAGTTCGACATTTCTGCCCCTATCGATACGCCCACGCCCTTGGGCCAAGGACTCATCAACGACACCTTCAGACTCGATGCGGGCGGACTGAGCTATGTCCTGCAACGGATCAATGGTGCCGTATTCCCACGACCCGAGCAGATCATGGCGAATCTGCTGATGCTCTCCGATTTTCTGCGCGAGCGCGGGGCCACGGCACCCCGCGTGCCCACACTCATCCTCGCCCGAGGCGGACTGCCTTTCGTCAGGGATGGGAATGGCCACGTCTGGCGGCTGATGGAGCTCATCGCCGGGACACGCACGTTGAGCCGGATCGCGCATCCAGATCAAGCAGCAGAGGTCGGACGCATCCTCGGAGGCTTCCACCGAGCCCTGTCCGAGCTGCCGACGGAGCGGCTCGGCATCTCGCTCCCCGGCTTCCATGACACGCCGGGCTATCTCAGACGCTTCACGGAAGTCTCGGACCTTCGGCCCGACATCCCGCCCGACGTCGATCTCGAAGAGGCATGCACGTTCGTCGCGGAGCGGCGTGAGCTGGCCAATGCGTTAGAGCAGGCGCGCGATCAGGGCCAGCTACCGACGCGCATCACGCACGGCGACCCCAAGCTCGACAACATCCTGTTCTCGGCCGACGAACGCGCGGCCGTCGCGCTGATCGACCTGGATACGGTTCAACCTGGACTGGTCCATCACGACCTGGGCGACTGTCTGCGCTCATGCTGCAACCGATGCGGCGAGGGGATGCGCAAGGCGGAAACGGCCGAATTCGATCTAGGGATCTGTGCGGGAATCCTGGCCGGCTATGCCGAGGGGTCTGGACATCTGTTGCAGCGGGAAGAGGTGGGCCTGCTGTATGAGGCCGTCCGAGTGGTACCGTTCGAGCTGGGCCTGCGCTTTCTGACTGATCACTTGGAAGGGGATCGCTACTTCCGGGTGGATGAACGGGGGCGAAATCTGCTCAAGGCGCGGGTGCAATTCGCGCTGGTGCGCAGCATCGAGCGCCAGGAACGCGAGATCCGCGCCGTGATCGAGGAGTCACTCGGCTGAGCCCCCTCAACCAACCTCGCAGCCAACCGGCTCGCCGTCCTCCGCCTGCTGCAATTCCTTGTGGCGACTCAAGATGTAACGTCCGAGTATCTCGCGCGCGTTGTCTTCCAATGGATCAAAACGAATCCCCAACTGGACGCGCTCGTCATCGAGCTGGCTATGACGTACCACATAGCCGAGCAGACGCACGTATTCGACCTGCCCCGGCAAAATGAGCTCAAGATCCTGCAGCTGTCCCTCGATGGTCGGCAATTGATCCGCGCGCTGTTCGATCGCCATCCCCGTATAGGACAGATTGACCACTCGCGGCTGACCCAGAAGACCGCTGCTGTCGCGAATCCGTATCTCCTCGCGTGGAGGAACGCGCCAGCTGCGCGAACGCTCGCCGCCCTCCAGGATTTCGGGGACGCCGATATCCAACGTCAACTCGCCGTTTCCGACACGATTGCCCAATTTGAGCGGAAACCGCAGACGATGCCCCTTCCAGCCGGCCTGCAGCTCGATACGCGGACTCTCCGAAAACGCATCCAGGAGACCGGCGGCGTCTTGGGGAACGCGCAACCAACCGCCCACCTCTTCGTCCGATTCCGAATCGGTCTCGGCATAGAGCTGACGGATGTACTCCAGTTCGTCAGATGACAAAATATCCTGATCGGAAGACACTGCTGATTACCCAAAAGGCGTTCCAATACGTTGAACGCACATGATATTCGACGAATCGATTCGGCCCGCATCACCCCATTGCCGAAGACGACAAA
The DNA here is from genome assembly GCF_042682685.1 of Thiorhodococcus fuscus. Taxonomy (NCBI): domain Bacteria; kingdom Pseudomonadati; phylum Pseudomonadota; class Gammaproteobacteria; order Chromatiales; family Chromatiaceae; genus Thiorhodococcus; species Thiorhodococcus fuscus. Next base: position 13,500 of record NZ_JBHUHX010000062.1, on the reverse strand, counting down.
CGCCAAGGCATGGAAGCGATATAGATTTCAGACAATTATCCCTGTCACGCGTTCGCGTCAGTTGATGCGAATCAACTGATCGTCACCGACCAACCCTGTGCTTGGCGCCGGAACCAGTCATTCGGGTCAGCCATGAACGCCTCGCTCGATCATATCCATTTTCTGCTGCGACGGCTTCATTCAGTGTTCAAACTGATCCTGATCCCGGACGGCACCTTTCCCGGCGATCCCGAATACGAGGACGATCGAACGCGCTGGAAGTCGAACAGCGACCGCTGGCTGAAGGCGAGCGTCGCGGAATGGAATCCGGCCGGACCCAGGATCCGCTACGAGGAGGTGGATCTGAGCGTCTATCCGCCAACGGATCCGCGCGACTATCGGTGAGGGTCAATATGCAGGAGTGGAGACATCTCAGAATCCGCCGCCAGGATGCATCCGAAACGCCACCTATTGGCAGACGTTCAGACTGCCCTATGCGCCGGACCAAAACGTCGTCTCGATGCTGATGCGTCTTAAGGGAGGACCCGGTGACGACCGATGGCCGTCGGGTCGAGGCGGTGGCTTGGGATCACAACTGTATGGAGGACGTGTGCGGATCCTGCGCCATGTCGATCAACAGGGTGCCGCGTCCGTCCTGCTCGGCGCTGGTCGACGATCTGGAGCAGTCCATCGTGCTGGAGCCGCGACCCAAGTTTCCGGTGGAACGCCATCTGCTGGTGGACCGCTCGCGCATGGATACGGGACGACTGCAACGGGCGATGGCCTGGATCGAGCTGGACGGCACCTGGGACATCCAAGATGGCGCACCCCGCATCCCGCCCGCCGAATGATCCGCCAACTATCTCTACAGCTGCGGCATGAGCTGCGGCTGTTGCATGGCGGTCTGCCCTCAGTTCGGGCTTCATTCGGATTTCATCGGACCCGCGCCCCCGGCACAGGTCCGCCTCATGAACGCCTATCCCACCGGTCGCTACGACAGGACCGAACGGCTGCATCGAATCATGACCTCAGGCGGACTGAGCGATTGCGGCAACGCCCAGAATTGCGTGAGGGTCAGCCCCAATGCGACCCCTCTGACGACTGCAATCGGCGCATTGGGGAACCTATTTGGTCAAGGTCGAGCGAAGACCGGAGCGATAGCTGGATTGCAGCTGCCGCATCGCCCGTGGCTCCTGATCGTTCGAGACATCCTTGCCGCACAGACGGAAATAGACGTCGGCGAATTCCCGGTCGGCGCCGAGAATATGCGCGAGCAGCCAATCGGACAGAACGCTCTGGGTCGACTCGTCGAAGACGTGCAGCCCCTCCGCCCGCCATTCGCGAAGCAAGGCGGTGAACTCGGCCAGCAGCAGGGCATGCTCGCTCTGATGCTCTCCGACGCCCTCGTAGTCGAATGCGCGCATGAAGTCTTCCTCGCGCTGCAGATGCTGGCGCATCTCATCGCCCAACTGACTCAAGGCATCCAGCAGGGCCATCGCATCGCCGGAACGCCCGGCCGATGCCTCGGGACAGAATCGCACGCAGATATCGCTCAGCCGTTCGATCAGGGCTCGATGGTCTTTGTCCAGGACATCGATGTGCAGTGACCACTCATCGCGCCAGGTTAAAAGTTTTGACATGGAATCCTCCGTCTCTCGGGCCGGTCGACCCGATCGTTATAGATGGCACCGAGGTGCCGAATTGAACTGACATCTGGAACGGCGGACATCCCGGTCCCAAAGGGTTCCCTGTCTTGCTTGAGCTATCGAGAATGGCTTCGCCGGTCTTCAGCGAAAAACAGGAAAAGGGAACGGCAGGATCCGCCCTTCCCAAACCCCGCCGTCTTCCACGAACCGCCGCTCAAGCGTCTTGGCGACCTCCGATGCCAGATCGGACAGAAGTCGCCGCTGAATATCCTTTAGACCACTAAAATAGTAGATCACTTCACAGGAAACGGGAGCGGAAAGCGAGTCCCGTCGGACGACCGGCCGCCAGGCGATCCGAATCAATCGACCGCCTTCGCCATCGCGATGGGCATAGCCCCCGACAGCGTCGACGAAGACGACCTCCTCGCGATCGATCACGGCCAGATACTGCAGCGAACGAATGGGCACGAAGACGCCCTTGTCGCCCGCATCCCGGCGCAACGAAACCAGCGCGCCATAGAGGCTGGCCGGAATGCGGGTCTGCTCGCGGGCGACCTCGCAGTCGGGGCGAAAGAAGGTCTCACGGACGAAATAGCTGGACATGAATCCTCCCGGCGCCGGAACGCCAAGCGTCTCAATCGCTCTCGTCAAGTTCGGGATCCCAGCCGGCCGCTCGGGCCTCGGCGATCGCCGCGCCGTAGATGCGCGCATGACGCTCGCGCAACTCCGGCGGCAGATTGGAAGCCAGATGACCATAGGGCTCCCATGCCACGCTCACCTTGTCGTAGAGTGCGTCGATGCCCTGGATGGTCCACCCCTCGCAGGTCTCCTCCTCGGGCAGCAGGCCGAAGACCCAGGCGTCGCGAATGATATTGGCCGTCGGGGTCATCCCGCCCTGCTCTTGTTTATGAATGCCTTCGTAGATCTTGGATTTCATGATGTCATCTCTTGCATTGAACCAGGCCCTTCGCCCCATCCCGCTACATCGCGGCACATTCCCCCTTTCACCAAGCACTCCGAAGAGGAGCCAGCATGACTGACACCCTGATCGACCTCATCCGTCACGGCGAACCCGAGGGAGGACAACGCTATCGCGGCGGTGGAACGGACGATCCGCTCTCCGAATTGGGCTGGGGCCAAATGCGCGATGCGCTAGGCGAATCGGCTCCCTGGGACCGCATCATCTCCTCGCCCATGATCCGCTGCCAGCACTTCGCAACCGAGTTGGCCGAGCAACATGGTCTGCCGCTCGCGATCGAGCCTGCCTTTCGCGAGGTCGGCATGGGTGCCTGGGAGGGCCGCTCGCATGCCGAAGTCGCCGAGAGCGAACCGGAGGCGTACGCCGCCTTCTATCGCGACCCGCTCGGCTCCCGTCCGGCGGGAGCCGAGCCACTGGATCGCTTTTGCGCGCGCGTAGCCGAAGCCTTCGATCGCCTACTGGAGACCGACGCCGAACGGCATGTGCTGATCGTCTGCCACGCAGGGGTCTCTCGGGCCATCGCCGGACATGTGCTCCACATGGAGCCGGAACGCTGGTACGGCATCAACATCGACTATGCAGGCATCAGTCGTGTCCGCTCGGGGCGCTTCGGCCCGGTCGTGGACTTCATCAACCGCCATCGGCTATAGGCGAATCCTGCGGATCGCCGGAAAACAGCGCCAGGACAAGGCTTTGAGCCGACCACGGAGCGCTTCTGGGTTTATACTTGAGCGCTTTCCGAATCATCGCAACGCCCACAATGCACCGTACCGACGATCTGCGCATCCGCGAAATCACCCAAGTCCGCTCCCCGAACGAACTCCATCAGGAATACCCGCTCACCGAGACGGCGGCGGACACCGTCTACAACACGCGCCACGAGATCCAACGCATCCTGCACGGCAACGACGACCGCCTGATGGTCGTGGTCGGCCCCTGTTCCGTACACGATCCAGAGGCCGCGCTCGAATACGCCCGGCGCCTCCTGCCGCTGCGCACCGAGCTCGCCGAAAACCTGCTGCTGGTGATGCGTGTCTATTTCGAGAAGCCGCGCACCACCGTCGGCTGGAAGGGCCTCATCAACGACCCGAACCTCGACGGCAGCTTCGAGATCAACAAAGGGCTCGGTATCGCCCGCAAGCTGCTGCTCGACCTCAACGAGATGGGCGTCCCAGCCGGCACCGAGTTTCTGGATCTCATCAGCCCCCAATACATCGCCGACCAGGTGAGCTGGGGCGCCATCGGCGCCAGGACCACAGAGAGCCAGGGCCATCGCGAACTGACCTCGGGCCTCTCCTGCCCGATCGGATTCAAGAACGCCACCAACGGCGACGTCCGTGTTGCCATCGACGCCATCCATGCCGCCGCGCGCCCGCACGTCTTCATGTCGGTGACCAAGGAAGGCCAGTCGGCCATCTTCAGCACCACCGGTAACGTCGACACCCACATCATCCTGCGTGGCGGCCAGCGCCCGAACTACGACACCGAGAGCGTCAGCATCGCCTCGGAGAAGATCCTCGAATCCGGCCTGACGCCCAAGATCATGATCGACTTCAGCCACGCCAACAGCAACAAACGCCCCGAGAAGCAGATTCGCATCTGTCAGGACGTCTCGGGACAGATCGGTCGCGGCGACCGCCGCATCATGGGCGTCATGATCGAGAGCCATCTGGTCGCAGGACGACAGAACGTAGGCCCGAACAACGACCTCATCTTCGGTCAGAGCATCACCGACGCCTGCGTCAGCTGGGACGACACCCTACCCATGCTGCATGAACTCGCCGAGGCGGCTGCGAAACGCCGTGCCTGCTGCTAATGCATCGGCCCCGCCATGCGGGGTCTATTGAACACAAATAGTTTACTGTTGTAAGGTCCTCTCTCGAACCTCGAAGGGGACCTCGTCCATGCATCATGCGCCCCGTAACGCCCTGCGCCTCCTCGGTATCGCACTCCTGCTCGCCGGCACGGCCGCCCAGGCCGAGCTCTACAAGTGCAGGGGATCCAACGGGCACACGACCTATCAGCAAACCGCCTGCGAGGCGAGCGACCAATCCGCCGGCCTCTCCGTCGACACCCAGATCTCCAAAGATGCCCCATCGGCCGAGGACTACTCGGTCGGTAAACAGGTCGAATCCATGCGCGACGCGCGCACACGCCGAGCCCAAGCACGCGAACAGGCCCGCCGCGCCGAAGAGACGGAACGCACTCGGCACGCCGACACGCACCGCTTCGACGCCGCCAAGTGCGCCAAACACCGCAGCGAGGTCGCGAAATGGCACCAGAAGGTGCTGAACGGCTACCGCACCCGCAGCGAAAAGGACTTCAACCAGAACAAGCTCGCCTACCACCAGGCACTGGTGGAACGCTATTGCGAATGAGGGAGCGCCTCCAGCCCGCACCCCGTAGCCCGGTACCCTCACAATCGACGCAGATAGCGCTCTCCGCCCAGCCGATGGGTCTGATCCAGGATCCAGTCGGCGCGCCATCGCAACCGCTCCGACGGTCGATCCAGCTGATAGATTCCGGGCGCGGGCAGCACGCCGATCAGCAAGGCGGCTTCTTCGGGCGTGAGCTCGGCGGCGGAGTGGTGGAAATAGCGCCGGCTGGTGGCCTCGATCCCGTAGGTGCTGGGGCTGAACTGGGCGATGTTGAGGTAGACCTCCAGAATGCGCTCCTTCGGCCAGAGCGACTCCACCGCCAGCGTGAACCAGCTCTCCAACAGCTTGCGCCACCAGCCCGAGCCCGGCCAAAGAAAGAGATTCTTCGCCGTCTGCTGACTGATGGTGCTGGCGCCGCGCAGCCGACCGCCTTGAACATAATCGGTCACCGCATGACGGATCTCGATCAGATCGAACCCCAGGTGATCCGGGAAACGCTGATCCTCTCCGGCGATAGCGGCCAGGCGCATGCTGACCGGAATACGCTCCCAGGGAATCCAGACATGCTGGTAATAGGGCGGATTCTGATCGAGACGCCAGACGTTGTAGGCATGCCTCAGCATGAAGGCCGAGGCGGGCGGATCCACCCAGCGCAGGATGCCGACCAGCAGCACGCTGGACAGCATGAGGAACACGAGCATCGCAACGGCCCCACGCCAGATCCAAACCAGTAGACGCAGCCCGAGGAGTCGCGCCAGAATCCCAGCGCCTCGCTCGGGCGCTGGCTCCGGTGCCATCTCCGGCTCCGGATCGGCAACCGCCTCCGTGGACAGCTCGCCCAGGGGAAAACCTTCGCCCTCTATCGAATCGGGCGAATCGGGCGAATCGGGCGAATCGACAGGTTCGAGGACATCCGGCAGGGAATCGGAGTCGTCGTCGCGAGCGGAGGAAGAATCATGGATTGGCACGGGGGAGCAAGGATAGCGGCTGGCCCGGAAGGCTTTCCAGAAACGAGTCGAATACGAACCAAAAGATGGACGACCCCGCGAACCATCTCAAGCCGTACGCGTCGTCTCCCGGTCCGAACCGACTAGCGTGGATTCAGCTCGGGCAGCGCGTTCCAGCGCACGCGACCGACCGTACGGCGGCCATGCAGCAACGCGGCTCGGCGCCCAACCTGTCCCATCAGCTCGCGCTTCCAGCGCGCGAAATCGATCGGCCGGTTGGCGAAGCGCGCCGCATCCAGTTGCTCCATGAGCCGCTTCAGCACCGCCGAATCGGCACCGGGACGATAGCGCTGAATCTGACGGATCAGCGAAGATGGGGCGAGATCGCCATGCGCGGACAGACAGACGCGCGACTCGGCCTCGAACAGACGACACCATTCGGCCGCTGTCTCGGCCCGGTTGGCGCGACGCACGCAATGCAGGATGCGACTGCCCGGGCTCATCGAGCGATACCAGATCGATCGCAGCCCCTCACGCAGGGAGTCCAGCGTCCAGCCGCCCAGATAGCGTCGCAACAGCATCGCGATCAGACCCAGTCCGATGACCAGGGCACGCCAACCGAATTTCAACAGATCCGCCCCGGCTTGGAGCGGACGGCCGCGATAGAGCACGCCTAGCCAATAGCCGCCCACCAGCAGCAAAAGCGCACCGACCGGCAGCCAGACCTTGAGCCAAACCGAAGCGGAAAAGGCGCCCTGAGACAGACCGAACGGCCCGCCACCGCGCACGTTCAGGGTCTTGAGCGGCAACCGTGTCACCTCGCGCACGCCTCGCTCGACGTTCCACCAGGCGACGCTCATCTCGGGCAGAGTGATCCGACCGCCGGTTTGGGGCACCAGGGTGTAATACTCGGTGCGGCGTGCAAGCAAACGACGTCTGTCGGAGGAGACCCGGGTGTCGGTCAGGGTCTGCTCGCGATAGACCCGAAAGCCCTCGCCGCGCAGCTGGTTCTCGAGGCTCGGCAACTGGACCGCAGTGGCGCCCTCGGCCGAGATGTCCAGAGTCAGGGTCACCGGCTGGCCTGGTTCCAGCATCCCTTGGCGATCCAGGGTCGACTTGAGACTCAACGACTCCAGCGGCAGCCAGGGACGCACCGAGGTCATCGAGGGCCGTACCTGCAGCCGCACCGCACGGTCGGTCGCGGCCTCGAAGCGCTGGCCATTGGTCCAGCGCCCCAGCGCACGGATCGGCGGCAATTCGAGTTCACCCGTGCGCAGCGGAACCAGGGTGACGACGAAGCTGTTGACCACCTCACGCCGGCCATCGATCTGGCGCGAACCGGTCGTCGGCCCCTCCAGCGTCTTCATCAGCACATCGTTGCTCGACGGCAACTCCAGATCCAGCGTGCTCGGACTGCTCTGACTCACGAGTTCGAGGCTCAAAACCACCGGCTGTTGGAGATAGGGTGCAGATTCGACGAGCGACCAGCTCAGAGTAAGCGCAGCCGGACCCGGCGAACGCCCCGAGGGCTGGGCATAGGACGACGGCCAACCCGAGGGATAGCCAGGCGTGCCATAGGACGGTTGACTCGGCGCGGACGGCCGATAGGTCGGCGGCACACCCTGGGCGTTGCTCGGCGATAAGGGGCGATACTGGGGCGTCGCGGGCTGCTGGGCCGAAGCCCCCGTGCTGGGCGCCTGTCCTTGCGGATTGGGAGTTTGTCCATAGCCCGGCGGCTGCCCGTAATAGGGCGGCGCATAGTAGCCCCGACCTGGATAGGTCTGCATCGGGTAGGGCTGTCCGTAATAGGGCTGAGCCTGGACAGCGCCCAACAGACAGCTCCACAGCAGGCCAGCCAGCCAAGGCCATCGCCCGCTCCAGGAATCGGCGGATGACCTCACCACGGCCTCACCTCCCGCCAGCCACCCGTCATGCCCTGTATCTGACGCATCTCATCGATTCGGAACTGGTTGCGAATCAAGAGGCTCGGATCTCCCTGTAGCTGTCGGAGACGCTGCTCCATGACCGCCATGCCAGGACCGCCCATCGCCCGCATCCCCTCCAGCGAGGGCATCTGGCCCTCATTGGTCTGGGCGTCCATGTCGACACCGGGCTGACGGCCGAGCTGGTCGAACCGATCGACCGCCTTGGCATCACGTGCGTCGAGCGACGCGGGAAGACGCATGCGCTCCGAACCGGCCGGTCCAGGACCGCCACCTCGCCGCTCGCTCGTCGGACGATCCGGGTCCGAGCGTCCCTCATCGCCTTCCTCCGGTTTGGAGCGATCGCCGCCCTCGCCCGCTGCTCCCCGCTCGCGATCCGAGCGGCCTTTGAAACCCTCACCGTCCTCCTCCTTGCCCGGCCCTTGCTCTCGGGACTCGTCGCCGCCCGCGCCCCGGTCCTCGGCATCACGCTCGGAGGACTCGCGTCGACCGCGCTCATCGCCCTTCTCACCGCGACCCGATTCCTCACGCGTCGAATCATCGCGACGGCTCCGAGCGTCCCGCTTCGCATCCTCCCCACGGTCCCCGCGCCCATCGCGGCTCGACGCACGCTCGCCCGACTCACCGTCCGTATCGAGACGCTCACCGCCCTTGCCACGCGCATCGCGGTCCGCGTTCCGCCGATTACCGTTGGTGCGATCCTGATCCTCGCTCCGATCGCCGTTTCCATCGGTTGTCTCGCGACTGGAGGCTCCGTCCTGGCCGCTCGATGCATCGCCCTGTCCGGAATTCCCTTGCTCGGCCGTCGAGTCTCCGCCCGATCGATCCTCGGAGCCACCGCCCTGACCGCTCTCGCCGGATGAACCCTCGCCGGACTGCTCCTGCTGCTCCGATCCGGATGAGTCGGACGGCTGAGGCTCGCCATCGCCCGACTGCTGTTGCTGATTGTCCTGCCGCTCTTCGTCCTGTTTCTGACCGGACTGCTGTTGCGACTCTTGTTGCTCGGACTTTTTCTGCTGGGATCTTTCCTGCTCAGACGGCGGCCGATCCGACCGTGTCTCCTCGGACGAAGCCTGTTTGGACACGTCCTTGCGTTGCTGGTCTGTCGAGCGGTCGCCGGACTGAGCGTCGTCCTCCTTCTTGGGCGCATCGGTCCGATCGCGGAACTGCTCCTGTTCGAGCCTGGCCAGCATGGAGCGCGTCAATGCCAGGTTGAAGGCCGCGTCCTCGTGCGAGGGATTTCCGGCCAGGACGTCCTCGTAGGCCTCGGCCGCGCCCATGTAGTCGCCGAGCCTGAAGCGGGCGTTGCCCTGATCGTAGCGGGCCGATTCGCGGAAGTCCCCCGAATCCACCGCCCCGAATGCACGCTCGGCCTCGGCATAGCGACCGGCCCGATAGAGTGCGACGCCGCGCCGATAGGGATTCTCGAAGGACTTGGCGGCCTCGGCATAATCGCCGGAGCGATAGGCCTCGTAGGCCTGCAGCTCGTCGGTCTCGAACCAGTCCGCGCGCGCGGGTAAGGCCGTCATACAGAGAATGGGAACCGCAAAGGCGCAAAGGGCGCGAAGACGAATCATCGAGACCCTTTGCGTTCTTCGCGTCCTTTGCGGTTCAACAATTATTGCTCGAATCATGATTGACCACCCTCGGGCTGACGGGCCGGACGGCGTCGGCGTGGCGGCAGACTGCGGAACTGGGGGATCAGCAACACGACCAGCAACAGCACGGGCAGCCAATAGCGCTCGTTCCAGATCCGGGTGCGGGCGTCGCTCGCCTCGGGCGGAAGCCGGCTGGTGGCAGCGGCCTCGAGGATCTGCTGGGTATCCGCGTCGCGGAAATCGGCGCGCAGATAGAGACCCTTGCCCCTTGCTGCCAGGGATTCGAGCAGCGGTTCGTTCAATGCGGAACGCACCGGCGCGCGGCTCGGATCGCGCGGATCCACCACCACGCCGCCCTGGGGCGCCGGGACGGTCGCGCCCTCCGGCGTGCCGACGCCCAGCACGTGCAGCCTTACACCCTGGTTCGCGAGACGCCCCACCTGGTCGGCGAGGCCCGGCTCCTCGAAGTCGCCGTCCGAGATGAGCAGAATGGAGCGTGCGCTGTCTTCGGGCAGACCGGCGAGCAGGCTCTCGGCACGAGTGAGGGCGCGGGTCGGACTGCTGCCCTGCAGTTCGGGGCTGGCCAGATCGGCCGAGAGCGCAGGCAGTGCGTTGAGGATGCTGCCGATGTCCTCGGTGATGGGCGAGAGCACGTGCGGCACGGTGGCGAAGACGATCAGGCCCAGCCGCACCTGCCGGTCCTGGACGATGAGGTCCTGCAGCTCCTGGCGGGCGCGGCCGAGCCGGTTCGGGCTCACGTCCTCGGCCAGCATGGAGCGCGAGATGTCCAGCAGGACCAGCAGGTTGTTGCCCGGATGGAAGAGACGGATGTCGCGATAGTCCCAGCGCGGCCCGGCCATGGCGGTCAGCAGCAGAGTCCAGAGCAGACACCAGCGCAGGAAGCGGCCCCAGCGCTCGGCGGTCCGCAGGTCGCGGGTGCCGGTCAGATAGGGCAGCAGATGGGGATCGGCATAGCGATGGATGGCGCCCTGGGCCGCCTTGGCCGCGCTGCGGGCCAGCCAGACGGCGACCGGCAGGATCAGCAGCAGGCCGAGGAACCAGAGCGGCTGGTCGAAGTGGAATCCCTTGTCAGTCACTGGCGAACCTGCGTACGAAGCGCTTGCGCCCCTCGGGGAAGAGCCCCAGGCCGAGCAGGGCCAGGAGCGCCATCCCCAGGGGCCAGCGGTAGAGTGGTCGAGGCAGATAGGCGGTGCGAGCCTGGGCCTCGGTCTTTTCGAGCTGTCCGATGCGCGCGGAGATCTCCTCCAGGGCGCTGGTGTCGGTGGCGCGGAAATAGCCGCCGCCGGTCAGGCTGGCGATCTCGCGCAGCGTGTCCTCGTCCATGGTGAGGTCGTCGCGGTAGCGCACGCTGCCGTCCTCGAAGATGGGGATGCTGCTCTGCTTGCTGCCCACCCCCACCACATAGATGCGCACCCCGGCCGCGCGGGCCAGCATGGCCGCCTCCTTGGGCGCGAAGCTGCCGGCGTTGTTGTCGCCGTCGGCGATCACGATCATGACCCGCGAGCCCTCGGGACGCTCGCGCAGCTTCTTGACGCCGAGCGCGATGGCGTCGCCCAGCGCGGTCGCCGGACCGGCGATGCCGGGCACCACGCCGTCGAGCAGCTGACGCACCGCATGCCGGTCGAGACTGAGCGGCGAGAGGATGAAGGACTGGCTGCCGAAGAGGATGAGCCCGACCCGGTCGCCGTCGCGGGCGTCGATGAAGCGCCCCATGACGCCCTTGACCACCGCCATGCGGTTGACCTGACGGCCCTCGACGCTGAAGTCGAGCGCCTCCATCGAATGCGAGGCGTCGACCGCGATCATGAGGTCGTAGCCGGGCGTGCTGATCTCGGTGTAGGGGGTCAGCCACTGGGGCCCCATCAGGGCCAGCACCAGACCGAGCCACAAGAGATAGAGGAGCGCGCGATGCAGCCAGCCGGCGAGCTGCAGACGCGGACGGCGCGCATTGAAGGCGGTCCGCAGCTCCTCCAGCGCCGGATGCAGCAAGGTGTCGCGGCGTCCTTCCAGCCCCTCCTCCGGCTGGACGCGCCGATCGGGCCAGAAGCGGGCGATCAGCAAGGGCAGCGGAAGCAGCAGGGCAGCCCAGGGCCACTGGAACTCAAACATGGCCGCCCTCCCCCGCCGGCGAAACGGCGCGACGCCTGCCCGGCAGTCGAAGCCGGCGACCCGAGCCCGATTTGGGCTTGGGGGCACTCACCCAGCCGTCGGCGGCATCGATCAAGTCTTCCAACCCGGCGGCCATCGCCCCGGACGGCGCATAGGGCGCGATCAGCAGCGACCGGCCGCGCTCGCGCCAGGGAAAGCCGTTGGGATCCTGCTCCGCCAGCCAGCCGAGCCAGTCCTCGCCGGTCAGACCGGCACAGGCGGGCCGTCCCAGCCGGGCCATGGCGATGCGCCGCAGAAGCTCGGAGAGGTCGCCCGCGATCACCTTGGCATCCGCGCCGCCGTGCAGCCGGCGCCTCAGGTCGCGCAGGGCGGAGGCCGCGTCCCAGCGCCAGGTCCCGAGCGTGATGCCGGGGATGGGCACCCGCAGGCTCAGGGGCATCCGCCAGCGCCAGATCAGATATCCCAGCACCAGAGAGGCGAGCGCGACCAGCCACCAGCCGGGCGCCGGCGGCCACCAGGAGACCGGCGGCATGTCGCGGATGTCGCGCAGCTGCTGGAGGGTTTGAACGGGTGTGAAGATGGGATCCATTAGACGGCTCGCGAGCGGGCGCGCTGTTCGAGGTTGCGGATCAGGGTGAGATGGATCTCGGCGTCGGTGCGCACCGGCAGCAGCAGGATGTGCAGCCGGTGCGCCATCGCCTGCAGATGCTCGCGCCGCGCCTCCCAGCCCGAGCGGAAGCGGGCCTTGGCCTCGGCGTCGTCGGTGTCGATCTCGATCAGGCTGCCGTCGGTGCCGGTGAAGGTCGCCATGCCCATCGCGGGGATCTCCCAGTCGGCCGGGTCGTCGACCGGGACCAGGACCACGGTGTTGCGCTGACAGAGATCGCCCAGCACCTGCTCCAGGCCCACCACCTCGCGGTTGAGATCGGCGATCACGAACAGCAGCGAGCCGGTCGGAAGCCCGGTGGTCGCGCGGCGCAGGGCACCGCCGAGACAGTCGATCGAGGGATCCATCCGGGTCCCCGGCTGGCTCAGGGTGCGCAGGACCTGCCACAGCGCCCGCCGTCCGCGCGACGGCCGAAAATGCTGAAGCCCGGTCTCCGGATCGCCGAACACCAGACCGCCGACCCGGTCGTTCAGCCGGCTCGCCGCCCAGCCGATCAGCGCCGCTGCGCGCGCCGCCTGGACCGACTTGAAGGTGCCTCGGGTGCCGAAGCTCATGTGCGGCCCCTTGTCGACGCAGAGCACCACGGACCGCTCGCGCTCCTCGCGGAAGATCTTCATATGCGGCTCGTTGGTGCGGGCCGTGACCTTCCAGTCCATGTAGCGGATGTCGTCGCCCTCGCGGTACTCGCGCACCTCCTCGAAATTGACCCCGGCACCCCGGAACACCGAGGCATAGAGCCCGGCGAAGGCCGAATTGACCAGATGATGCGACTGCAGACCCAGGGTATGGGCCTGATGGCGCAGTTCGAGCAGATCGTCGAGTCGAGGGTAGAGGCTCATTCAGGTTCCATCATGATCCGACTCCAAAATCGCAATCAGCTCGTGAATTTTCGTGACTTGACAGTTCCCAAGACTCGCCTTGAGGTGAGACACGAACCTCGACATTCTGCGCCAAGGCATGGTGGGAATTCGCGTCCGCGTACTCCAACGCGAGAAATGCTATAGCGGACTACTCGGCAGTCAGACGCTGTTGCGCATTTGCATTCAATCGCGTGTCTTCATCGACCATTGCACGAATCTCAGCGATCACCGGATGCTCATGAGCGTACTTCGCGCCGTATTGGAGGTTGAAGACATAGTCGAAATCGTCGGGGTTCTTGCCTTGATGTCAAGTCCCCGAAGATTGTATACGCGTTTTTTGAATAGTTCGGGGCGTTTCTCAGCCCAGTCCTTG
>NZ_JBHUHX010000061.1:0-96178 GCF_042682685.1 Thiorhodococcus fuscus | reverse complement strand
GACATCCACTGCACAATCATCAACGTCCAAATCCTCGAATATTAGGAAAACGTGATGCGATTGCCCTGTTCGGGTAGCCGACCGAATATCGATTCGAGACATCGATCACATCATGTTCGCTCTCGTGTACTTTGGCCTTTCTGTAGGACAGTTACTCGTCTATATTGAAACAAGGGGAAAAGGCAATTTATTGGTGAGGGTGCAAAATGGCAGACGTCTACGGGGTTATTGAGGATATCAATAGTGACGAGGGCTTGACGGATCAAACTAAGGCGTTTTTGGATGATTTCTTGAAGGAGCTCGCCGGAGAGGATCGGGATCTCAACGAGCAGCAATACGATCCAAATTCCGATATTTCCGACGATACGGATAAACTCACAGTTCCTAGCGGCTTGGGTGATGAGCCAATTGAGTTGACGGCAGAGGATCTAGGAAACACGCGCTTTGTCGATGGGCGTGATGCTGATGGAGGTCTGAAGATAGATTTATCTGACGAGGGGGATAATCTGCCTGAGGGAGGTAGGGTCGTCTTGGGTTCGGATCACGACGATTCGATCATTAGCGGCAAGAGCGATCTGTTCGTGGACCTAGGTGATGGAAACGACTTCGTTCAAACGGGAGATGGTGATGATCAGCTCTATATGGGCGCGGGTGACGACAGTATTAGTTTAGGTGGGCTCGGGAACGATTTCATTAATGGTGGAGATGGTGATGATACCCTCTTCCTGACTGGCTCAAAGGACGACTGGACGGAAATCAAGGACGGTGACGTTACTATGTGGGTGAATAACAGTACCGATCAAGTCGTCGTTACTATTGGAGTGGAAAATAACTTCTTCGCTGACGATTTGGATCAATCCCAAGCTGACTCCGAGGTCGATCCAGACGATCTTGGATGATGAGCCATCCGAGTTTGCCCGGACATCAGTAACGGTTCGTTCGGGCAAGTCTCATCCTTAGGCTGAATCCCTCCCATCCTGTTTCGCTACTTCCGTTGTTTATGTCTCTGAGCCGGCTGCGCGATGAGTGTCTCGTACAGCCCAAGAAGGCTTGCGACATATTGGATCTTGCTGCCGAAGTTTACTCGACGTCAATCGAGTATTACGCACTTAGAGCTTCGTGCGCACATAAATTTGGAGATACGAGTCTCCGCATTGTGCGTTTGATTTCCGCATTACAGCTTTTCCCAGAACAGTATTTTCTGCTTCTTGCATTAGCTCGGGCTCTCGATAGAGGCCGGCTTCCCGAGGCAGCTCTTCATTGCTGGTTACTTCTGGCTTCCAAGGATTCCAGGCAGCAAGAGCCAGTCGAAAAAGTGCTTGATACGATTGAACGTTTTGGGTTGCTGTATTTGCCCAGCGTTCACCGCTATGCTTATTCGCAACTCCTTCACTTTCGCTCCCACGGGTCGAGAAGACGATTGCGGCGCGCAGTGCGAATACTGTCAGCTCAGTATTCCGTTCTTGGTGCAGTTGAATTGGATAAAAATTATCTCCAGGGTTGGGTCTTCGATCCTGTCTATCCTACTCGAGATATTTGGATTTCTATCTTCATCAACGGTTCTAAGGTATCACGTATACGCGCAGCGGACCGGTTTCCCATTGGAAGAGCATTTAAACTCGATCTTTCCACCTTGAGGGAAAACGGTGGAGTCATCGACGTTCTAGCAGATTCAGATTCACGACTATCAGGTGCGCCTCTCCATTTTGGCACTGTACCTCTGCGGCTTCTATCCAAACCTCCTCTCCTTTCAAAACAAGCGATAGCTGGTCGTGGGGTTGATATCGTAATACCTGTATATGGAAATCAAAGATGTGTGCAACGATGTCTGGACTCACTGAAACGCTCTCGTTCATGTAATAAAAACGATTTTCGTCTCATTGTCGTGAACGATAGCTATCCTGATGCAGTCATGAATGATTGGCTCCGTCACTCGACTCTGGAATTCAATGGAATTTATCTGAAAACACCTCGAAATCTCGGCTTCATCGGGGCAATCAATCTTGCAATCAAGACACGTCATGGACGCGATATGGTTTGGCTCAATGCCGATACCATAGTCGTTGGAGATTGGCTCGATCGCATGCGGTCGGCCGCATATAGTGCGCCTGATATTGCGACGGTCACTCCTTTCTCAAACAATGCGCAATTATTCAGTTACCCACGCATGATGAAAAATCATCCAATGCCTTTGGATGAGCATATTGCCGAACTACATCGTTTGGCAGCTATTGCCAATGACAAGAAATACGAATCGATTCCAACAGGCATAGGGTTTTGTCTCTATGTTCGTTGGGATGCTATTAAAGCAGCAGGTCCTTTAGATGATAAAGCCTATCTCCTTGGATACTCAGAAGAAGTCGATTATTGTTTTCGTCTGAGTACGGCAGGTTGGCGACACATGTGTGCAACCGATGCTTTTGTCGCTCATGAAGGAAGTGTTTTTTTTCAAGCGGAAAAAATTCGTCTTGCCAAAGAGAATGATTTCATCGTTCAGTCGCGCTATCCCGTTAACCATAATAAAATAAGTGACTTCATTAAAGAGGATCCGCTTCGGGAGGCGCGCTCACGTATCGAATCTCTTTGGCTTTCGAAGAACAATAAATTCGATGGATTATTCTTTTTCTCCGAAAAAGGGCGGCGTAACTATTTCGTATATGAGACACTGATCAATCGCCAAAGTAGAGGTATGCGCGATCTACAAATCTGCATGATCGATAAGAGCGGAACCTGGAATCTTTATTTGGAGGGAATATTGGATTCACCTCCATATAACCAACAATTCGAGTTTCCAAGAGATAATTTTTTATTTGCCCGTTTGTTGAAATATTTGATGATTCAGGATTCAGTGGTTTTTTTTCATGACAAAAGCATTCCTCCATCATTGTTTCGATTCTTACTGCAAATGATGAATCCGGTTAATATTAGGTGTTTAGACGAAACACTTGAAAATCATATCGGCTATTATAAATCATGTCTAAATGGACATGTCATGTGCGCTGATACAAGGTATCGGGTTTCTCGATGGAAAAAAAATAAACTTGATTCTATGCGGAATATTATTTCAGATAATCGAAACCTCAACGGTCGATCCTTGTATTCATCATCGTCAGAAGGTCTGCCATGGATCGCTGTTTTTACCGATTTTTTGAGTCTTTCGGACGAACAGAATCTTTTGACATTGGTAAGATTTAAGCAAAATAAACTTCGATGGCTGCTGGTCGGTGCAGTCATGGATATTCCAGCTTTTTTGTCATCAGGGCGTTGCGAGTGCTTTGCAAAACCGAATCCGAAAACATTATTGGATGACTTGAGTTGGAGCGGGTGTCGCTGCATTCTCAATATGAATCGATCAGGCTCTCCTGATCCAGGTCCATTTCTGGTGAGTCGTCATCTTGGTATACCTTACGTATCTTTTCCAAAAAAGGAGAATATCGAGTATTCAAAAAAAATCAATGCTATTGTTTTTTCTTCGAATGATATTGGTATGAAAGATATTGTGTCCGTCGTCAGCGATGCAGTTGAAGCTTGAATTTCTTTCGCATGATTACAAATACATCGTCTACAAGATTGAGAGGAGCCCTTTTTCCCCCTTTAGCCAATCTTGTTCATGGTTGGGTTTGGGATGCTAGCGATACAGATCGTCGTTGGTGGGTTGAAATTTTAATCGATGATATCTCTATAGGTGTTGTTGAAGCGCGTTTATACAGTCCTAAACTGGTTGACGCCGGTGATGGATGCCATGCATTTTGTATGAAATTGCCAAATAGGATATTAGGAGAGAATGGTGTTCTGAGTGCGCGGCTCGCAAATACTCAATATCGCCTTCCAGGTACTTATTCTTTAAGCGATATTCAGAGTCAAGACGATCTATCGACCAATCAATTCCCGCTGGATGGGGATTTTGTAGTGGGAGATGATGGGCTGCATCTCCACGGCTATGCAAAAGATCCTGCGCAGACCGGAAAAAATGCAACAATATGTATATATATAGACGATAAAGAAGTATGCCGTACGATAACGGATTCCAATCATCGTTTCTCGGTTACATTACCTTTATTTCTTGCTGATGGTATCGAGCATACTGTAAGTGTTCTATCCAAC
Organism: Thiorhodococcus fuscus; assembly: GCF_042682685.1. Classification (NCBI taxonomy): domain Bacteria; kingdom Pseudomonadati; phylum Pseudomonadota; class Gammaproteobacteria; order Chromatiales; family Chromatiaceae; genus Thiorhodococcus; species Thiorhodococcus fuscus. The sequence goes on along the minus strand of NZ_JBHUHX010000061.1, from coordinate 92,074 downwards.
GGTCGTCCCCTGCCTGGTAGTCCTTCAAGGATCTTATTGCATAGCTATGGGCCAAGCCATCTATTGAAGCAGATCTCTCGACGTTTGGAGGTTGGCGCTCGGTACCTTGACGTCAAGGATGAAATTCTCTTTCTTGAGCGCTTGCTTGGTAAACAAGAATACGAAAGGCCGCTCGGTGCCGGATTCGAAGATTATTCGAAATGGTATGAGCTTTTCGAGATGCGCGAGACTCCCACCGGAATCGATTCGTCGGTCGTCTTGCTCGTTCTTGTGCGTTATGGTATTGATATTGATAGAACACTAGAAAGTTTGATTTGTCAAAACTATGGCAATTGGCGTGTATTGGTTACAGGTGCGCCTGACGATATAGATTTAGATTTTTTTTCCGATCCTAGGGTGAAGGCACAAACAGATACATCGGTAACCTTTACGCGCGATTTACTGGTTTCGTCGACAGTAGTGACATTCATCGAACCAGGAGATCACCTGCCTTCTCATGCCTTTTCCTGGGTGGTAAAAGCCTTCTGTGACGATCAGTTCCATGTTCTTTATACCGATTGCGACGAAGATGACGCTGAGGGGAACCGTTCAAAGCCTTGGTTTAAACCTTCTTGGGATTTTGAGTTATTTCAAGGTTTGGACTATCTTCATAATTTGTTTGTCGTTAGAAGCGAACTACTCGTTGAAGCTGTGTTGACGCATCTGAATGATTTGCCTTACTTGGCTGTTTCTCGTTTAATCGAACTGGATCCCAGCTATTTTCCGAAGCATCTTCCCAGGGTTCTCTATCATCGTCGTAATAACGCTGGTTTTGGATCTAAAATGGGAGTGCGCCGACGAGCGAGCATTCAGTTGATGTTGGATAACCTCTATCCTGATTCTGGAGTGCGAGTGTCGCCGCATCCCTCTAATTTTCATGCTCTTCGGAGAGTCGATTGGCCTCTGATCAGATCCCCACGCATCGCTGTATTGATTCCAACTCGGGATAATCTTCATCTTGTCAAGCCTTGTGTGGAAAGCGTATTGAATAATACTGATTATCCGAATTTTCAGGTCGTTGTCTTGGATAATGATTCGACCGATCAACCAACCTTGGATTGGATGGATGAAATTATCGAAAAAAATCTTTGTAAAATTATACGTCATGCTGGTGATTTCAATTATTCAAGACTGAATAACGATGCGGCCAAGCAGGTCGATGCGGAAGTGCTTTGCCTCTTGAATAACGATACCTTGATTCCTGATACATCGAACGACTGGCTATCTGAAATGACCGCGCGATTGATGCGCCCAGGTGTAGGAGCTGTCGGCGCCAAGCTTCTTTGGCCAAATCGAATGGTTCAGCACTCTGGGGTCGTCACAGGTATTGGCGGTATCGCCGGGCACGTTGGTAATGAGTGGTCGGAAAAAGATTCCGGGTATCGCTATCTGAATCAAGTCGTTCGCAATGCCTCTGCGGTAACCGCAGCATGTCTGCTCACCTATCGCGATCTATATCTCGATCTTGGAGGGCTCGATGAAGAGGCATATCCAGTGGCATTCAATGACGTCGATTATTGCCTCAGGTTGAGGAGAGAAGGATACAATGTCGTCTGGACCCCATTCGCCGTACTTTTTCATCTCGAGTCACAAAGCCGAGGTTACGATCATGCTAACCCAGATAAAAACGCGCGAGCGCGACGAGAAATGAAACATCTGCGGAACAACTGGGAATCCACTTTGTCAATGGATCCATTTTATCATCCATCGTTGTCGTTGAATGTGCGGCAGCCTCCTTTCGATGGGTTGGCTATTCCTCCTCGGTCTCGTCAGATTCGATAATTTCACTGATATCATGCCCGATAGAGTGACGCTAGGATGGAGGGCTGGTGCTCTTCAACTCGCCTCCCGTTACGTGATAGGTGGATGGGTTGAAGATTTTACCGGATCCGATACCCATCCTTGGGTCCATATCAACAGTCTATCCGGTGATGCGGATATCCTTGTTTCGGCTGATTTGTCGACCGGTGTCGAAGGGCGTTTTGGGTTTCAGTGTCATTTGCGTCAGGGCTTGAAACCGGGTGATCGTATCTATGCGCATTTAGTGGGCTCGGATGGCGCTAAGCATGGGCTGATCGGTAGCCCGCGGATCGTAGTGGGTCTGGAGTCGCCACTCGTTTTATTCTCAAAAGAATATGATTATTTAGTCTATTATAGTGCCAAATCGGCTTGTACTTGGATTCGGCGATTATTTTCTTTCTTGCATTCAGCCGAAGCAAAAGGACCAGTCGATATACATCGTATGCAGCGTGCTTTTCCAGTCGATCTCAAATCGCTTCCGGCGACGAGTCTAGGAATTATTAGAGATCCGGTCGACCGGTTGATTTCCTGTTTCTTGGATAAGGTCGTTTCATGGTTTTATGAACCTGCGATCACTCGGGCCGAACCATTGCTTTTATGGCGATTCGGTCAGGATGTAAGTCTCTATGGTCGATTTTCGTTCCTCGATTTTCTAGATTATCTCATCGAAAACCCATATCCTTCGGATTTGCATTTTTGGCCGCAACCCTTGTATTCCGATAATGTATGGGTTTCTCGAGTCGAATCGCTGGAAAACGATATTCAAGATTTTTATGCCTCTGAACGTTCGGAATTATTGCCTATGGTCAACGAATTTATAGATCAGGATGTCGGACGGAATGCCTCCCGCAATACGGGTCTCAAGAATCGTCTGTATGTTCCGGGAGCTGAAAGTCTTGGGATCGAGGTCTTGTCCGATATGATCGTTTCTGGTATTGGTATTCGTAAAGAAAGTTTTTTGAGAGATGCTACGTATCGGCGTTTTGCTGATCTTGTTCGTTTTGAAGCTTGTGCTTACAGCTATGATCATAACTGTCTTGATTGACCTGTTATGTCATTTTCCTATTTTATATTGATTATTGTTTTTGGGCGAATTTTTCATGTTGCTGTTTCGAATCGCTGAGGATCGAATAGAAGTGGCACGAGGTGTCGATCATGTGTCGACTCCTGAGGTGTTGGGGTTTATTCCCTCTTCTTCACGTTCAATTCCAGATGATTTGAAGGATTCCTGCTCTAATGAAGAGTTTTTACAACTATCCGACTGGTTGGGCGAGCTTGCTATTTTCGAACTGGAAACGAATCATTTAGACTATACTTCGGCTTTTATGCAGTTGCCGCAAATGCTTGCGGATTCCGATCTATGGTTCTCCACTACGGAGAACAAAATGGCACAATTCCATGCTTTGAGGATCGCTTTCGCCATGCGTGATCTGGAGCAGGTCATCGAGGATATCAGCGACCGTTTTACGTATGATGTCCTCCCTGCGCAGGTCTCGCCGCGCGGCAATTTAGATCGAGTGACGGGTGAGATGGTCACAGGGTGGGCTGCAAGACCCGGGTCGAGCGATTCACTTGTCATTCGTTTTACGATCAATGATGAAATAGAGTTCAAGATTCTCGCCGACCATCCACGTCCTGATGTGATGGAAAAAGGTATTCACAAGAATGGTCGATGTGGCTTTCGGCTAAAAGTTCCGGATTTGGCTACTGGCGATCGAGTTCGTGCTTTTATCGAGCCTGACGAAATCGAGCTACTCAACAGCCCGGCTATTTGCGGTGCTAATTGATGCCAGGGAATTATGCGTTTGGATTTCTGCCGAAGCACAGAGGTGTGTGATTTCCATGGTCATGTGTAGATTGACCGGATAGGCAAGTCATGGCGTCTGCCTAGCATAGAGGATTGCGGACACTTTTCACTGCGGAGCCATAGGATAGCGGGCAATGAGCGATGATGTTTCCTTTCTTGGGGATACCGAGCGTACCATTTGGCTGACCCGTCCAGACCTAAGGGATCTGTTGGAGGAGGATGCCGGATTATTTCTTGCCTGGCTTGCACTTTTCGGCCGTGAGGAATACAAGGGGTTATCTGAGATAGTGCCAGCTATTCCCCAGTATTTGCTGGAAAGCTCGTGCCAAGAAGCCTTTACGGATGTGCAGCCACCGCTGACTCGAATTATTCGCTTGATGTGGCTTATTCGGAGCGATCTGAGAGAGCGATTCGATATCGCCGAGAGGAATGGTCAGGAAGGGCTCGTCTGGTGGTATTACACTCAGGGGGCTGTGGAGCATGATCTCCTAGATAGGATCAGCCAGGATGAAGCGCGCGTGCTCAACCGGGTCGTTCCTTCCCGTAAAAAGGGGCTTTTTTCTCTGACACGCTTCATGCAGAAACTCTGGGAGGCGCGTTCTGACCTTCAGTCGGAATTCGATATTTCCACCCAGAAAGGCCGGGACTCTTTCATCCTCTGGTTGGTTTTGCAGGGCGTTTCTGAACTGAATTTGGATAAGGCACCGATTGAGCTCCCGCCTTCCTTGCTCAAGCCGGCCGAGACGGCGCTACCTGGCGTTCGCCCCCCCTTAACGCGACTGATGCATCTCGTCTGGAAATATCGCCTGAATCTGCAGAAGGCTTACGATCTGGATACGGAAGAAGGCCAGCAGGAATATATCTGGTGGTATTTTACCCAAGGAGGCGCAGAGTATGGCCTTGCCCGTTTCTCGACCGAAAAACAAAAAGAGATGCTTGCCGAGCCTGCCGACGGATTCCCGCAGGACGATCCACTGCCCATCAATCGCCTTATGTTCAAGGTGTGGGAGCGCTGGCCCGATCTTCGGAATGCATTCGATCTGAATACGGCTCAGGGGCGAGCGCGATTCACAGCTCGTTACTACAGCCGTGGGCTGGTCAAGCTGAAATTGGCGCCAACACTGACCGCCAGTCAGCGCTCCGTGCTTTTGCAACCGGAGGACGCCGATTCCTCGACGCCGCGGATTCTGTCTTGGATCTGGCGCGAGAGCAAGGCGCTCCAGGAGCGTTTTCCGGATCCCGGATCCTCGGCCTATCTGCAATGGGCCATGGATGAGGGGCTCCGCGAATATCCAATACTCGCCGAACTGCCCGATCTCGTGTCGGCCCTGCGACCCGAAGTCGAGATCCAGAGAGGATCGGTCATCGCCAAGCGATCGGCCGATTGGAAGCACCGTCCACTAGGCGTCAATCTCATCGGTTATCCGCGCGGACAGCTCGGTATCGGAGAGGACATCCGCATGGCCGCCTTGGCCTTGCGGTCAGCGGAGATTCCCTTCTCCATCTATGCCGTCGAGCCTGGTTCGGATGTCTGTCAGGCCGACGAAAGCTTGAGTAGCCATGTCTCGGATGACCTTCAGTATTCCATCAATCTGATCTGTATGACGGGCATCGAGACCGCACGTCTCGCGGCGGTCGAGGGTCGGCACCTCTTCGGCGGACGCTATACGATCGGCTATTGGCCGTGGGAGCTTCCAGACTGGCCGGAAGAATGGCGGCATGCCTATGGCCTCGTGGACGAGGTCTGGGCTTCGAGTCGCTACACCTACGAGGCCTATCGCCGCTCCTGTTCGAAGCCGGTCCGGCATATGTCAATGGCGATTGCCGTCGAGCCGGCGAGCGGGTTGACTCGAAAGCACTTCGGGCTTCCGGAAGATCGTTTTCTGTTCGTCTTCTCGTTCGATATGCTCTCCAGTATCGACCGCAAAAATCCAGAGGCCTGCATCAGGGCATTCCTGGCCGCCTTCCCGAAGGGTTCCGAACCTGTGGGCTTGATCGTCAAAGCGATGAGAGCCTGCTCCGAGAATCCTCGCTGGCAGAGCCTGGTCGCCGAGGCCAAGCGCGATCCCCGCATTAAGCTCGTCGACGGGACATTGGATCGCTCCGTACTCCACGATTTCTATCGCGCCTGTAATTGCTATCTGTCGCTGCATCGGAGCGAAGGCTTCGGTCGTGGAATGGCGGAGGCCATGCTGCTGGGCAAGCCTGTCATCGCCACGGGCTACTCCGGCAACATGGATTTCACCGTTCCTGGAACCGCGATGCTCGTCGACCACCGATTGCGTCCCGTGAATGCGGGCGAGTATCCCTTCGGCGAGGGACAGCTCTGGGCCGAGCCGGATATCGAGCACGCGGCCTGGTGCATGCGCCGGATCGTCTCCAGCTCGGCGCTCCGGGTTCAATTGGCGCGGACTGGGCTGCATCTCGTTAACTCGGCCTATTCACCCGCACATGTGGGTGCGGCATACGCGCAAGTCCTGAGTCAACGGCTGAATTTCGCAAAGCGTGCAATCCAATGAACGTCATCTGTATCACGGGAATCGGCCGAACGTACCTCGATGCCATTGGAGGAATCCTGCAGTCCTCGGGGGTTGATGTGGCCCGGACGCTCGATCATGCCTCCGTTCCAGATCTTCTGAACTGGCACGAGCGCTTGCTGGCTCAATCATCCAAGGGTAACGAGGACGCTGGCATTCGGGATCCAGGACGGCTTTGGGAACAACTTGCCACCGATCTTTTCCTTGCGAACATCGATTCAAAGGTCTGGTATTGGTCGGATTCCAATAGTCTATGGCTCATGGATTTCTGGCTCGGCTTTGACCCGAATATCCACTTCGTATTGCCAACCCTATCGCCGGTTGAATACCTCATGGAGCGGATTCGGCAAAGGCATACCGAATTCAGTCCAAGAGCCGCTGTCGAGGAGTGGTTGAGCTCCCATCGAAGGATGCTGCGCTTCCATCTTCGCCACCCGGATCGGATCCTGCTCCCACGCGCGGATGATTGCCTACGCTCGCCGCAATGGCTCGTCGAGCGCTGCAACGAGCACTGGTCGCTCTCACTCGAGGCAGCAGCCGAACCGGCATCCGAATATCCCGCTCAAGACGCCGATCTCCTGCCCCGTTATTTCGTCGAGCAGATCCTGGCAAACGTCCCCGAGGTGAGGGATCTCGAGCAAGAGTTGGCGGCCAGCGTTCAAGGATTGGAGGATCCCAATCTCCCTGCCGCTTGCAGCGATGAATCACTGGACCTGTTCCAGGCCTTCCAGGCGCTTCTGGATCGCCAGAACGAGATCAGGCAACTCCATGACGATGGGGCTGGGCTGCGCGAATTGCTCGCGACGCAAGAGACGGAATCCAAGCAGCGCTTGACCGCGTCGAATGCGCGGCTCGCGCAGATGGAGAAGGAGAAGGCAACGCTGACCAAGGAGCGAGACGAGGCGATGAACCGAGCCAAGTCTCAGCAGCAGCGCATCGACGCCTTGAGTAAGGCAAAGGCGGAGTCCGATCAACGTTTGACCAAAGCCGAGACCGAGCTTCGCGCCCTTGAAACAGAGCATGCGGATATCCGAGAGGAGAACGAACTCCTCCTGCTTCAACTGCATCAGGTACAGGAGGAACTCGAGTCCATTTTTTTGAATGCCCAAAGCGTCACGACGGCCCACGCGGCGGAAAAGGACGAGTTCACCAAACGTTTGGCCGCGTCGGATTCGCGGCTTGCTCAGAAGGAATCCCAACTCCAGGCATTGCAGGAAGAGAACACCCTTCTATCGCAGCAACTCCACCAGGTTCAGGAAGAGCTCGAGCGATATTTTCACATGCACCAGGAGGCTAGGCAGGCGTTCGAGACGGTCAATGGCCGCTGGCTGCGGGTACTCCAGCGCAACCGGCTCTATTGCGATGCGGATCGCATCGATATCCTGCCGGCCTCCGAACATGATGGCAGGGCATTGGCTTGGCGCATGCATTCACTGAGCATTGCCGGTCGCTTCATCGACCGATTCGACGTCAGCACACTAACGCATGATGAGGGGATGACGCTGATCATCGGCCGGGATTCGCCCCAAGGCGTGCCGCTCAAGCGTTGGTCGGTGGTCGCCGACACTGCCGAACTGCATCTTTCGGTTGGTCTTCGGGCGTCGGTCGATTCCTTGCTCGACCTTGCCCCCAGCGACTGGATGCTGGTCCACGGAATCCTGCGTCTCATGGGGGAGACGCTGGCCGAGCCAGATGCCCAAGCGCGTATTCCGAACCATGTCTCCCTTGAGGATCTGGGAAACGCCGTGTCCGCTTTCGCTGCGGGAATGACCTCGCTGCCGGCCGTTCTGCGCTACGAAGACATTCGCTTGAAACGGGAGCAGATCAACGCCGATTACGAACACCTCTGGATTCGGCTGGATGACTTGGAATATCGAGGCCTCCGCTGGTCAGGGTTCGAGTTCCGGCTCTCCTGCGCCGATGTCCGACCCGAGGTCTTCGGAACCCATCCCAAGCTCGAATTTCCCGAGTCCGCCGAGCCATCACCCCTGGATCAATGGTTCAAGGAGAGCAGCGATGATTTCGGTCCCAAGCTCGAGGTGCGGTTCGCCTTGCCCGACGCCATCGATATAGATGTCCTGAGCCGGCTCGAAACGGGTGACAGATCCTTTATCGCCGCTCTCATCGAGCGTCTTCCCTCGATGCTCGCCTGTCTCGAGCGAAGTGGCGTCGATCTGACACGCTCCTGGGATGACTGGAGGTCGCTGGTCTCGAATATCCAATCCATCTGGGATCGGCAAGTCGCGTTCAATCCTGATTGGCAGGAGGCGCCCGAGACTCCCGAGACACCGAGCGCCCCGCCGCTCGCGGACGCTTCTTCCACACAGACACCGGAACCGGCCCCTGCTGCCGAGCGGGATGCAGCCCACACGAGAGAGCCGAACGCCAATGTCCTTCGCTTCTGGACCTGATTCCGTGCGTCCCATCTACGCCGATGCCATCGATCCCCAGTGGGCGCGCGGTCTGAGTCCGCCGGACCGAGTCGTTCATATCGGGGCTGGAAACGGGGCCGGACCTATGCATGCCTGGCGTTCCTGGTCCGTCTCCAGGGCGTTCATCCTAGATGCAGATGGACAAAGGTTAAGCTGGACCCGGACGTTTCTCGAACAGTATCCAGGCTGGCGGATGGCGGAGGCGATGCTTGCGGACTCGGATTCCGAGCAGGTCTTTCACCGCACCAGCAATTCCAACGAGGACGGATTGCTTTCCCCGCAGAGCCTCGTGGCCCTGTGGCCAAACCTGCGTTCCGTCGCCGAGGAGCCACGCAGGACCCAGCGACTGGAGACGTTGCTGACCCAAACCGGTTTCGTCGAGGAGCGGGAGGTTTCGTCCGAGAGCCTGTGGGTTTTGCTCGATTGTCTGCCTGCCGGTCCGATTCTGCGCGGCGCGGGGGAGCAACTCGGGCGCTGGTCAGTCATCTGGTGTCGCGTATTGCTGCGCCCCTTCGATGGAATGCTCGAAGAGGCCACCCTCGGATGCGTCGAATCATTGCTCGTGCCACTCGGTTATCGCTGTATCCAGGTCAGCGAAAGCAATCATCCCGCCGTGGGAGAGGCCCTTTTCCTGCGCGATTGGAAGGCCGTCCTGAATCCACGCCTCGATGGGTTGCGGCAGGATCTGGCCCACCTATCCGAAACATCGGCCAAGCAGGCGGAACAGCATCGCTCCCAAACCGCTGCGCTCACCCAGGAGCGCGATGGGCTTGCTGAAGAGGTTGCCAGCTTGCGAGAGCGCTCGACAGAGCTGACTGGCCGGGTCGAGCAACAGGGCAAGACGATCAACTCCCGTGACACGGCGATCGATCAGCTCATCAAGGTCAATGAGGCACTCGAGCACACCAAGGACCAGCAGACCCAGCTTGCCGCCAAGCGGCTCGAGCAGATTGAGGCACTCAAGAAGGAACAGACCCAGCAAGTCCAAGCCATCGGCGAGTGCGATCAGCGGCTCGCGGCCCAGACCGCTGAGATTGCCGCCGTCAAACAGGCCCGCGACGAGCAGAGCAAGCTTGCCGCCGAGCGGCTCAAGCAGGTCGAAGTACTCCAGAAAGAGCTCGAGGCATCACAGCATCAAGGAGCCGACCAAGAATCTCGAATCGAGGCTTTGAACCAAGCCAAGACCGATCTGGAACAAAAACATCAAGCGGTCGCCAAGACCCAGGCAGAAAACGCCAAGGCACTGGAAGAGGCTCGTGAAACAATCGGCGTCCTCAGTACGGAACGAGATCAGTTACGCGAACAATTCAACCAAGGTCAGTCCCAAGTCGAGGAACTCGGCAAGGCTCTTGAGACAGCCAAGGCGGAGACCGACAAACACGCAAAACTCGTCGCTCAGTACAAGACAGAGGCCGACACGCAAGCCAAATTGGCGGCCGAGCGTGCCGAGAAACTCGAGCAGAGCGAGCAATCCAAGGCCGCGCTTCAGCGTGACAACGCCATCGCCCTGCGTATGCAAGTCTTGAGAGAGGCCGACCTCAAGGACCTCCAGCAACGTCATGCCGAGGTCGTCGCACAAAAAGACAAGCAATCCATCCTGCTCAAGCAGCTCACGGAACGGCTTGCCGCAGCCTCCAGCTACCTTCACCAGATCAAGCACGACGGGCATAGCATGGGCGACGGTGCGTCACACGACAGCCAGACACGCGCAGCGATCACCGCGCAGGATTCCGGGTCGCCCGCAAACTCAACAACAGCCGACCATTGCAGCATCCAAGCAGGAACAAACACTGCCGCCTCCAGCACAACGGCCGATGGCCTGGTCGAGCCCGAGCAGTCCCCATGAGCCGCCGTACCGGTGACAGCGCAGCCGATTTCGTCGCAGCCATCGACAGCGCGCTCGGGCTCTTGCAGGATTATGCCGACCAAAGCGGCCCTTCTGATGCCAAGGCCCTCGCACAGCCGCTTCCCAGCCTGCTCGAACAGTGTCAGACCTTGCTCGCGGAGGCCGAGGTCCAAGAACCGCCTCCGGTGCGTACCCTGCACCACCTGGCCTGCACCGGCGGCACCCTGATCAGCCGCTGCATTGCCGCGCAGCCCAACACCCAGGTACTTAGCGAGGTCGACCCCCTCAGCCCCTTCGTGCCCGGCGGCTTTCTGCCGACCGACCTGATCGGCCTCAGCCGTTTCAGCTCGCGTCCGGCCGACCAGGAGACCCAGATTCAACTGTTTCTCGCCGGCCTGCGCGTCCTCTACGACCAAACCACGCGTGACGGGCAGCACCTGATCCTGCGCGACCACAGCCACGGTCATTTCAATTTCAGCGATACCGTCCAGGAGCGGCCCTCATTGCGCGAGATCGTCAGCCGCGCCTTTCCGGTCAAGAGCCTGATCAGTGTGCGCCATCCGTTCGATTCCTACCTCAGTCTGCAGGATACCGGCTGGGTGCAGCACTTCACCCCGCCCACACTCGATGAGTATGCAAAACGCTATCATGCCTTTCTCGATACCTATCGGCACTGCGAGCGTATCCGATACGAGGACTTCGTCGCCGATCCAGAGGCGATCATGCAGAAGATCTGCAATGCTCTGGTGCTTGGATACAGCCCGGATTTTCCCGATACCTTTTACGCTATCGAACTCTCCGGCGACAGCGGCCGCCGCGGCGACGTCATCGGCCCGCGCCCCCGACGTACTCACCCGCAGACGCTCGAGCAAGAAGCCCGGGATTCCGAGTCCTTCATGAATCTGCTGACCCGACTCGATTACAGCTTGGATTGAGGGATGACCGTCAAGAGCAAGCCTGAATGGGATTTGCGTCAATGTCGTAGTGCGAGTCATCACACGGGACGTAACACCCCGTGACCTTTCACGGACTCAGCAGTATCCATTATCACTCGGGTAGGTGCCAATATTTCCCAGATTGGACCATATCCTTCTCCACCAACATCGATTGCAACCTGAATTTCGTAATATAGAGGAAAATCGAAATTCACGTCATTATCTTTTGGTGGATGTTGTTCTGCTCTATAGTGTAAAGAGTCTATTTTTGAAGATAAAGAGTGTATTATTTCATCGTTAGAACTTGTTATTGGCTTCTTATAGCCAATCGCAAAGTCTACGATTTTGTTTTGTGCTCTTACCTCCATGAGATAATAATAAAAATCAGTTGTTACCATTTGGTTGCGATGCCCTGTCCAATGCGAATAAAATGTCTTGAATCCGCGTTCGAAAAGCAGAAAATCGGCATCGTAAAATGGCTGTTTTATGATGACAGAATTCTTTGTAACCTGAATTGCCTTGTCAATAATAGCATATGCTTCGCTTCGAGAATTCAAATGTTCCAGCATATGAAAAATTGTCACATATTGAACATACTTTTCAGTAGGAATATCGAGGATATTCAAATCGGTGCAAATTATGCCATTCTTTGCTGCTTGGTTCAGTTTCTTTTGATCTAAGTCGAAGCCGATACCGTTTAATTTTACCGCTTTTTTTGTCCAATTAGTGCCTTGACCCTTTGAACACCCGAAGTCAAAAAAATTTATATCATGTTCCACGATGATTTTTTTCATGCGTGCTTTATTTGACAGTAAATTTTTTTTAATAAACATCTTTTTTATACTTTTAAATTACAGACAAATTCACGAATCTCGCGAAAAGTCTTTTCCCATGAAAGCGTTGATATTGTTTCCAATCCACCCTGACGAAGACGCGCCAAATAATTTGGATGCTCCAAAGCATAAATTATTTTTCCCGCAATCTCGTCAGGAAACAGCGACGTCAAGATGCTATTAACACCGTCTATTAGTAACCATGATGTAGATGGATTAGTATTCGTGACAGTCACACAACCGCTAGCCATAAATTCGAAGGGCTGATAAGAAGGATGTGGGGTTAACATGAATACAAGACCTAGATTGCTATTGCGATACAGATCAGCGATTTCATCCATAGAGGATAATATTCCGCAGTTTTCTATAATTCCCTCAAGATTGTATTCTGACGGCGACCATTTTCCTCCTGCTGACACAATACGAACACGATCTCCAAAATAATGTTTTACCTTGGCTAATGCTTGAAGTCCAATAGGAAAGGCATTGCGCTCGTTATTTGGGCGACCGTAAAAAAAAATTTGAAAAACGTCATTAGTTTTTTGGTAATCAGTTTCGCGCGGATAAAAAATTTCGCGGCTAACACCTGGTTTAAAGCAATAGTATGATTTTGAGAATTCAGAATAGCGATCGGCAATACCTTTACTGTTGCAAATACCAATAAATCCAAAGCCATAAGTCGCATCGATTAAACCACTCACAGCTCCGGCAGGGTAGAATAAAGTCTCATAATCTTGCATAAAATAAAATTTGGCTTTGCACTTATTATACTTTGCAAGCATGTATGCTGTCGGCCATGATGAACAAACTCCAATGTCGGTAGTCGGTAATAAGGCTCCGATATTGGATTCTGCGTCAAGAAGCGTCATCTTGAATTTTAGATTTGGAAAATACGAAAGAATCTGACGCTCATCAAATTTAAAGGATGTTCTGGATGAAGATTTTAAAAGTATAATTTCATTATGTGTAGACCAATGCTTCGACCAATCTTCCGCGACCATTAGGATAGTTCTAACGCCGCCCGCAAGTAGATTGCGAAATGCAGGTAGTATCCAGAGGGCGTGTTTAGGAATTCCGTTCCAAGTTTTTTGTATTGTAGAAATTAACTTTTCGTTTTCCTGAATTTCCTGCCAAGTAATATTTGCAAGTAATAATTCCGAAGGAAAAATTTTTGAATCTAGACTAACAAGTTGTTTCAGTTCAAATTGCCTTTGCTCTATATTGCCAATTTTGTTTTCTTGGTGGGAGCTTGATGGAGATGAATTATCTCCAGGAATGGCAAGTTCTTTCTTAACATAGACCTCGGGCTCTATCCCTAAGCCGATGCAGCATTTTTCCCTCACGGAAATTAATATCGGATGATATTGGATCAGCTCTACTGCCCTTGTAATCCGCTGTTCTCCATGCTTTGCCAGCAAAACTTCACGGCCTTTTTTCGCATGTTGCAAACGCGCCTCGATGCCGAAGCTTTTAGACTTTGCATGGTAAACGTAAAGATGTGTGGCAATTGCAAGTTGAAAACCAGCGTTCTGCGCTCTCATTGAATAATCATCTTCTTCTCCATATCCACGAGGAAAGCTATCTTCATCAAAGTATCCGATCGCTTCTATTACCGATCGTTTTATTCCGTAACAGAATCCGTTGACGAGTGGAACCAATGGAAAATGAGTAACAGTACCATAATTCTGAACAAACTGATCCATTTGATCGACTGTGAAAGCGTTTGGCAGGTCATTAACGAGCGATTTTTTTGTTCTTGGATCACGTAACAAGGGGATCGATTGCCATGATGCTGCGTTGCTTAAAGGTCCAACAATACCAATGTAGGGTCGACTGTAAGCAGCATGAATCAGTTTTAATGTCCAGTTGCAGGGAACAACGGTGTCGCTATTTAATAGAACAACAAATTCAGCATTTGAAGCTTTTAAACCTATATTTGCAGATTTTGTATAGCCAAGTGCGCTTTCGTTACGAATCAGTCGCGTACGAATAGAGCTGTCTGTAAAATATTCAAGATACTGCGATGTTTCCTCTTCAGAACCATCGTCGATAATAATTATATTCTGGCTTTCAAGGGTTGTTTTACTAACGCTGTCCAAACATCGTTTGACATCTTCCAATGCATTGTGAACACAAATTACGATATCCGTTCGAATTGCTTGAAATTGGTTCAAAAACCCAAAGGGTATTATTGGCTCACGTTCAGTCCAAAAAGGCTTCCGGTCATAGGCAAAAGACTGGGGCAAGAAAGTTGGTAATACATATTTTTTGTCACGTGCAGTACTCTTAAATCCGTGCTGAAAAAATTGAAATCCTTGATGATTCCTAACTGATCTTCCTTTTTTCATAAGTGGCAGCCACTGTATACCATGCATCCAAATCATATACATGAAAGAAATCTGATCTCGTTTACTCCCCTTTTCTTGTTGTAGCCACCAATCAATATTAAGCTGCTTGATTTCTTTAAGATTATGCTTCCTTATCAATATACCTGTTTCTATAAGCCCGTACTTCTCTGGAAAGCCTTTCTGCCGATAAATTTCGACCTGATTATGAATGATTGTTTTGTCGTCTTTCTCCTCATCAACGCAGATTTTAGCCTCCTCATAGGTACAGTTGCGAAAAGGATGAGGGATCGCCCCTAGGCCACATGGAGACGTTGTAACATATTCGACAAATTGCGATAAAAAATCTTCACGAATCAGAAGATGTGCATCAATCCAAATAGATATCTCGTATTCCGAAAAATAATAGTGTGGGTGCGTTTTTACAAACCGTGCAGTTAGCACATCATCTTGGGATAAATAGTCAAAATGCCGTATTTCCCAAGGATGGTATCCAGGGATGCTTGAACGGTCAGTAAAACAAATATAATCCCAATCTGAGTTTAAAGAATTCGGTATTTTCAAAACATCATAATTGTTTGTGATCGCAGTATAGACGACTACTTTTTTTTGTGATGTTTTTTTGTTAGACCAATAATTAATCACTTCTTTTAAGATTCTCTGATCTTGCTTGCTTAAGTTTGCTTGAGAAACCGTAGATGCTTTCCTCATAAAATTTGGCGATTGATACGCTGGGAGATATTTCGTTGCTTGGCCACCATGTGGAAACAAGCAGTAATCATTATTTTCGTGTTTCCTAACGTCTTTCATATTTTCTAGATAACGAAATGGAACATCATGCTTCCACAATAAATACATTACAGAAAGCTGGTCTCGACTAGAGTGTTTCGATAATTCTTCCCACCAAGCGTTATTGAATTCTTTAATTTTTTGATGATTGTTATTGCGGATGAGAATCCCAGACTCTATCATCCCGTAATTTAGAGGGAATCCCTCATTCAAGTATTTTGCTACTTGTCTTTCCATGACTTCAAACCGGTCTTTTGATCGGCGCTTGCACATTTCGAGTTCTGATGTCACGCATTTTCTGTCAGGATGCGGATTGACAAACATAAGGGCTTGCGAGTCCATCGCTTTTTTTACAGATTCATATAAATGCATCCCTTTAATTAGAATGTTTGCATCCACCCATATTACATAGTCGTAATTTCTCAAAAGAGTGTGTGGATGCGTTTTTACATATCGAGCAAAACGTACTGGATCATTATGTGGTATATTTATCAATCTGACGTCAAAAATATGTTCTCCGAAAATTGGTGTGTCAGAGAAGACAAAATAATCCCATTCCGTACAGATCGATTCTGGAACAATTAAAGGATCGTAATTATTGCTTATCGCTGTAAAATAGGCTATTCTCGCTGAGCGGGATTTTTTGGCTTTGTTATAATAGCGTATGTTTCTTAGTAAGATATTCTCGTCAGCTCTATATACTCCCGATCCTCCATGATTCTTCCCGTCTGAAGGAGAATTAGGAATTAAACCAAGAAGGCACGAATAAGGCGCAGCAGGTATTCGAGAGCTAAAAGAGGCAAGCTCTGGATTTTTTGAAATGCTGTGCGAGATGGGGTGGGTTCTAGGTTGGTGCAGTAGTTCACTAAGCGTTCCATAGTCAACCCCTTTTAACATATCAACCATGGCGACATTCAAGGGTCCCCACTCCGCCTGCGCCAGCGCTCGTTGAAGCCAGCGTCGGTTGACCTCGGTGCTGAGTATTGATTCAAAATATCCTCGTCCCGTGGCTTGCAAACGCGCGGAATTGACGGGGTCGTCCAACACCTGAGCCAGCGACTGGGTCAGGTCGTCTGAGGTGACCGGCTGGATGGCGTTGGCGACGACAGCATTGTCTAGCGCCGGTATTTGGGTGGCGAGCACCGGAACGCCCATGCCCAAGGCATCGCTGAGACAGGCGGGCACTTGGAACTGGGCGGCGAGGGTTTCCGGGTTTTGCAGCAAAATACAGAGATCTGCTATGGCCACCACGTCAGGGATGGCGGCAATAGGATGGTTGTCGATGAAACGGTATTCGACCCCTGGGATGGCTTGCAGCCGTTGTTTCAGCGCCGAGTCGAGGAAATCGCCGACCAGGACGAAGAGGATGTCGGTGCGACTGAGCGCCGCAATGGCCTCGGCGGTTACGACCGGACCTTTGTGCTCCCCAGGTGTAACAAAGAACAGCACGACTTTTTTGTCCTGGGGGATGCCATGGGTCTCCCGGCTCCGGCATTTGTGTTCTGGCGCGGGCTGGTAGCGCTGTTCGTTGCGCGCATGGTGGATTATCTCGCCGCCATAACATTCTTGCAGAACTGAGTTGCATACGGTGACGCCGTCAAACTCCTTGGCCAGACCAACGGTCAGACGCGTCCAGTCCTTGCCGGCCAAGTTCTTGAGATCGGGCAATTTGCCGTGCTGCTGCATGTAGTCGCCGATGCTAATAGGGGTTGTCGCATCAACGAAAGCGAGTTCTTCGTCGTCGATATCCATTAACACCTTCGCGCCCCAAAGCAGCTTGTAGAGGATGCCGAAGAAGATGTTGGGCGCGCGGGGTTTGGAAAGATGGACAATGTCGTAAGGGTGTGCCGCTACAAGTTGTACAGCTTGCTCGATGAACCTGCTTTCGTCTTCGACGACAAAGGAGTGCTTGGCAATTGAGGTGTCACGGATCGGTTTCCAGATCTCCCTGCCAAAGCTGGGGAATAGACTACCAATGATTTCAACATGAGCGAAGGTTTCGTAGATGGTGGCCAGGGTGTAAACCCGGCCGGCGGCATTGTGGGCCAATTCCCAACCGCAGACGCCAACGCTGGGCTTTTTGATGGATCGGCGGATTGCCCGGTATTTCTGAGAAGCGATCGACAAGTTTGCGATTATGCTTTTGGCTAACTCCGGCTGCAGGACGATGACCTGGGCGTAATGGGTGATAGCCTCTCCATAGTTACCTTGGCGGAGCGCTTCGTTGCCATTGACTAATGGTGTACGGGAGGCTTTATCACCAAGTTGTGTAGGTGGTGTCGTCATTGTTCTGGATTGAGTTGAATGTCGATAAGGCTGATCGGGTACTGCACTGCGCGGTGGCCTGTGTCGTGATTGGGCTGCTCATTGTACTGCACCAGCAGGGTAAGCATATTTTCTTTCTGCCAGCGCTCCCGGTCGATTATCGGCTCGGCGAAGCCGATATCCTCGTCCGCTAAAATCTGGATATTGTGCGGCTGATAAATGTAATTGGGGGCAGGCAATAAAGTGGCTGCCAGGCGATTTTGGGTGTGGTCGCCGCGGGTGATGATGTAGGCGTTATCATGCCTGTCGATCACGATTTCGGGGCGGCTGATGGGGATTTGCAGGGTGCCCCCGCCTTGCAGGCTGAATCCCTGTGTGCGCTTCGATACGAATTGATGGTGCCAAACCCTGCCATCGAACCAGAGATGCTGGTACTGCGGCACACCAACAGGGTCGTCGGCGTAGAAGACGATGTGCGACCAGTTGTGACTATCCAGCGCCATACTGGTTTGGTTGATAAGGTTGCTGCCCGGCGAAACGGGGTGGATGGTTTCGGCATTGACCTGAGTAATGGGCAGTCTGTAGGGGCGTCTGTGCGAGGTTTGCCAGGTCAGGCCGTTGTCGTGTGAGCAGGCATAGCCGATGTTGATATTGTTGATGCGTTGCTCTTCTCCCAGGGGATGGGTGCGCCAAACGAAGGAAAGATGCAGCAAGCCATCCGCACCTACGGCTGGGTGGTTCCAGTAGGCGTTACTGGTCCAGGGTTTTTGTTCTGCCCCACTCAATATGGCTTGCGGGTGATTGGCCCAGATTTCTGTGGCTTCGTCGTATGTCTTTAGGCGCGCCGTGCCTTTGTTGTGGCGTCCATCGCGATATAAGAATGTCAGCGGGAACTCATGGTGAGGCAAGATGAAAGTAGGGTAGGTCACCTTTTCTTCGTGCGAGCCGGTCATGGGCAGTTCGTCAGACCATGCAGTGATGTCGCCCGGTTTGATGGAGCGGCGATAGCGCAGTTGGGTGGCATGATGGTCATAGCTGATGTGTAGGTGGCCTTGCCGGTCCTGCCCTAGGCTGACGCTGTTGTGGGCGTCGCGCAGGTTGTATTCGCCACGGAGATCGTGGGTGGTTAGGGAATCGGTTGCTAGGTCGCGCTGAACAAGCCGCAGTGTGTGGGTATCGACATAGAAGGCGGTGTATTGGGTTTTGCCATCCGTCAGGATGCCGTGATGGCGGAAGATGACGGTGTTAATGGTGTTGCCGGCCCAGGCGTTGCCCAGTGAACGTCGAGCGTAAACCTGCACCGTAAAACGCGGCTTCGGCTGCGATTGGCCGGTACTGGTGTGCACCCATGGCGCAAACCGGCGACCTGAATGATTGCCTTGGCCAGTGCTTATTATGAGGGAGCGGCGCAAGGTGGCGATCATGGTATTGGCCTGTTTCCGAGTGCTCAAGGCAGTAGCACGACTGAAAGTTGGGTAATAGCCGCGCATTAGCTGTCTGACTAGCGCTTGTCGATTTGCACGGTCGGCGAATGCCTCTATGGCAACGTCCAAGGCTTGATCCGTGTGGCCGCGTCGAGCGAGCGCCTCAGCTTTGTCAAGCACGCCGGCAACGGAGTCGAGGTTCTGTTGATACGGGAGTCGCTGCATCAGGTCCTCGCGGGGTTTGACTGAGCCTTTACTAGGGTGCGCGGTAGCGGGCCGAGCAGGTGTATTGCGCTGAGGTGTTCGAGGCAGTCAGGTCCAGAGGTATGACCGGCTAAGCGGGTATCTGTGCGGTGTTTGGTTCGTCTGAACTCATCGGCAAGCAGGGTTTGCAACCGCTGGCGGTTGGCCTGCAAACTGAGATTACGGGTGAAGACCGGGTGCGGTTGGCGTGGCTGAGGCTCGGGCGGGCTAGTGGCCAGAGTGGCGCTCAGCGTGGCGGCCAGGGTGTCACGCGTGACCGGGATGAAAGCGTCCTGCTCTAGCAAATCGGCTAGGCCGGGGGTGGGCTCGGCGAGCACGGTGAGTCCCATGGCGAGGGCGTCGCTGAGCTTCGCTGGGGTCTGGTTACGGGCGGCCGGCGAATCGGGGTCTTGCAATAAGACGGCGAGATCGGCAGCGGCGAGTAGGTCCGGGATGTCGGCGAACGGCTGATCGTCGAGCAGGCGGATGGTGAGCCGGCCGCGCGTCTGCTCGGCTTCTAACGCCTCGCGTAGCGCTTGCTCGGAGTCGGGGAAACGCCCTGCGATGAGGAGCAGCAGGTTTGGCTGGCTCAGACTAGCAAGGGCTTGGGCGGTCTCGAGCAGACCTTTGTGCCTGCGTGGGGTGCCGAGGAAGATGACCACGCGCTGGGCGGGGGCGATTTGCCACTGAACGCGTGCGCGCGCGCGCCGCTCTGCGCAGGGTCGGAACTGACGCGGGTCGCGGGCATGGCGGATGATGGTGCCGCCGTGGCGTCGCTGTAGGGCGCGGTTGGCGACGCTGAGGCCGTCGAAGGCGTGACAGAGGCTCATGCCAAGCTCGGTCCAAGGGCACCCAGGGAGGTCTTGCCATGGCGGAAGGCCGTTGTAGCGGCGCAGCCAGTGCTCCAGTGCAGGCGCCGCTGTGGACTCGGGCGGTGGACTGGATGCTGGCGGGCCTGCTGGATCGGCGGCCTTATCGGCCGGTGGCTGGAACGGCGGGGCGCCGGTTGGCAGCGGCTCGCCGTGGACGAAGGCCAACTCGTCGTCATCGATGTCGACCAGCACCCGGGCGTCCCAAAGCAACTTGTAGAGTAAACCGAAAAGGATGTTCGGGAAGCGCGGCTTGGATAGGTGGATCAGGTCGTAGGGATGTGAGCTGACCAAGTTGATGGCTTGGGCCATGAACTGGCGGTCATCTTCGACCAGGATGCTGTGCACGGGGAGGTCGGTGTCGCGGATGGGCGCCCAGAGCTCCCGCCCGCGGCGAGCGAACAGGCTGCCGATGATTGCTACGCCGTGGATACCACCCTCCCCGTGCGCGGCCAGATCTTGGTAGAGGCTAGCGAGGGTGTGGGCACGGCCGGCGGGGTTTTCCGATAGCGACCAACAGGCGACGGCGACCTGGAGCTGACCGCTGGATTGGCGCTGGCGACGGTAGCGCTTGCGGGCGAGCAGGAGATTTTGGGCAAGGTGGTGCGATAATTGGCTTGGTTGCGGTTGGTTGTGCTGATCAAGCAGGCCGAGGGCGTAATGACGGATAGCTGCGGCATACTGGCCGGCGCGCAGGGCCGCGTTGCCTTTCTGGAGGGCCGTCGGGTTTTTTGGCGTGCTAGCGTTCGGCTCTAGTGGTTCGCTGGTATCGACTGCGGGGTACTGAAAACCGGGCATCAGCATTTGTCAGCTCACATTATGATGTGCGCTCGAGCACGAAGGTGGGGCTTCGCACCGCTTCATCGGCGCTGAGCTGGCGGATGCGGCTCATTGCTTGCTGGGCTGGCTCATGAGACACAGTGGCCATCGTCATTTCCCCCTTCCAGTGTTTAACGAAGGTGATCCAGGCGCGTAGCGGACCCGGCGGTAGCCCAAGACGATCGGCCTTCATGAACTCGATCAGGTTCGTCTACAGGACGTTCCCCAGCGAGATCTGAGGCTGGAGCTCATCGCGCATCTTTATGCTCGTATCCGCTTAGTGTACCAATATCTTGTCCAATCAACAGAGCAGTCGACGCTGGCCGGCAAGACTTTTTGATTGTAGTGTCAGATCGAGAATCCCGATGATCAGCGACGCGCTGGTGAACTGACGACTTGTGGCATGACATCCCGTACCAGCACCTTGAATGCTGCCAACGCCGCCTATGGTGCGGGGGATTTCGCGCGAGCCGTCGCACTTTACGAGCAAGCCATGGCCGAGAATCCGGACCTGGCCCCTTTCTACCAGCTCAACCTGGATCGGGCGCGACAGCGCTTGGGCATGCTGGACACTCAAGAGGAAAGGGTGTCAGGCCGTCATGCCGAGGCATCCACTGTTCCCTCGCTACCCGATGCTTCAAACAGGCCGACTATCAGTCTTGCCGATCTCTATCGGGAGGTGGACGCGGTCGAGCTTGCGCTTGCGTTGAATTCGCCCGTTCCTACACCGGCGCCATTGGTGTCGGTGTTGATGACAGCGCACGATGTCGCCGCCTATATCGAGCAGGCCATTACCTCCGTCTTGCGCCAGAGCTGGTCCAATCTGGAATTGATCGTCGTCGATGATGCCAGCACGGACGCGACCTGGCGCATCCTGCAGCGTTTGAGGGAATCCGATGAGCGCCTGCGCTGTTGGCGCCTCAATACCAATCTAGGCACCTATTTCGCCAAGAACCTGGCGCTGCGCGAGGCGCGGGGTGCCTTTCTGTTCTTTCAGGACGGCGATGACCTGAGCCATCCGGAGCGTATCCGTCTCGGGATGGCGCAGTTGATGCGCTCGGGGGTCATGTGCGTGCGCGGTGCCTATTCTCGGGTCTCGTTCCCGTCCGAGCGGGTGCTGCCGGTGAATGGCTTGATCAGCAAGCTCGGGCTCATCACCCTGGGCGTACGACGCGAGGTCGCCGAGGCGATCGGCTACTTCAACTGCACGACCAAGGCCTCGGACGAGGAATGGTTCGAGCGTCTCAGGGCCTATGCGGCTCGGCATGGCGGGGTCGTCGCGGACATCTCCGCGCCGACCTATTACAACGCCTTGCGCCCGGACTCCTTGTTCGCGGACATGGTCGCCAACGATCCGGCGGCGGACGGGCATATCGAGCAGCGTCTGTCGGCCGAGCGGACCGCCTATGCCGAGGCATTCCGTCAACGGCATCGCGAACTGGGCGTGGAGGGGTTCAAGGCATTTTTCCGCTTTCCCGTGCTGCGGGACCGCATTCCCGTGGGATCCGGTATGAGCTTGCTGCCGAATCCGCGCTGTCCGGTCGTCGTCAGTCTCTGCTCGATTCCCGAACGCGAGGCGCTGCTGCGCAGGACGCTGGAGACTCTGGTCGATCAGGTGGATGCGGTGCATCTCTATCTGGATCGCTATCCGAGCGTGCCCGAGTTCGTATGGGACCTTCATCAGAAGGTGCGGGTCGTCCGGTCCTCCGAGGTGCCCGGATTGCGGGACAATGGCAAGTTCCTGCCTGTTGCCGCCTTGGATATGGAGTGCTATTTCCTGACGGCCGATGACGACATTCTGTATCCGCCCGATTATGTCGCGGCCCTGATCGAACGGATCGAGCATTATGGCCGCAAGGCGGTGATCGGTGTGCACGGCGTTCTGGTGCCGGAGCGGGCCGAGCGCTATTTCTCCGCTTATCGCAAGGTGCTGCTGTTCAGCAAGGCATTGGAGCGGGATGCGCTGGTGAACAATCTGGGCTCAGGGACGCTGGGCTGTCATGCCTCCCTGTTGCGCGGTCTGGGGCTCGGTCATTTTCCGACGTCGGGGATGGCCGACCTGCATCTTTCCCTCTTCTGCAAGCAGCGCGGGATTCCGATGATCGCCCTCGCCCGTCACGCCAACTGGCTGGTCGAGCAGCCGAGCCCGAATGCTACCCTGTTCGACGAGCACCGGAATGCCGATGAAGCCCAGTCCGCGCTGATACGGTGCCATCGTCCCTGGGGCTATGCGGCGATCGGGGCGGCCGTGCGGTCGGCGACGGCAGCGGCTCCGGTGGAGGTTGCTGAGCGCCTGCGAGCCTTGATGCCGGTGCTGGGCGCTTGCTTGCGCTGATGCCCCTCATGTCGATGACCTGGAGCACCAATGCTGTGCTTGGTCGAATCTGGTTCCGGGGCCTGCTGGTCTGGCTCTGCGCCGCGCCGTCGACGCCGGCCTTGGCCGAGCGGATTGTGGTGCCGAACGGGGCACTCCAGATCCTGTCTCTCGGTTATGAGAGCGGCCGCATTCATGCCGCCGACTTGGGGGTGACAGCGGCACCACCGGCGGCTGGCGATGCGATTCGTGTCGATTGCTCCACTGGACGCGAGGGGGACTGCTCGCTGCGCTCGCGGGTGGGCCCCGGCGAGGACTATCTGTCGTTCGGCGCGCCGCGCGCCGAGTCGAGCGCCATGGGCAATATGCGGGTCCGCTACCACGCGGGCTCCGCCTTTCGGTATCGCTTCAGCTTCAAACTCGCGGACGATGGGGTGACGGCGCCGGCCGCTTCGGGGGTGGGCCGTCCCATCGCCATTATCTGGCAGTTCAAGCGATTCAAAGGGCGCCCCGATGTCTTCCTGGGGATCAAGTCTGACGCCCTGGTCATGCGGGTCGGTGCGCGCGATCAATATGAGCTGGTTCCCGCGCCCGTTCCGGTCGGGCGTTGGGTCGATGTCGATATCGAGGTCCTCTGGTCGCTCACCGACGCGGGAAGGCTGCGGGCCGAGGCATCGCTCGCGGATGGTGCAGCCTGGCCCTCGGTCGAGCTGTCTGGACCGACCTTGCTCGATCAGCCCGCCCCTTCGGGCTATCTCAAGTGGGGTCTCTATCGGCCGGATGCTGTCGGGCGGTTCAAGGTCGGGACCGTCTGGCACGATGCGATCAGGATCGATCGGCTGGCGCCGAGCGCGGCGGCGCGCTCCATGCCAATACCTTGGCGGGTTGCGACATCTCGCCAAGCACCGTCAAGGGGCCGTTGAGACCGTATTTGGTCCATAGGGTCTCGCAGGCTCGGCGCATCTGCTCGACCCGTGGCCCGTCCTGAGCCAGCCGCTCGAGCCGTTGGGGAAGCTGATCGACGGCGGATTTGGATTCTGGGATCCTCAGCACCGCCTCGTCCCATTCCTGCTGATCTCCCGGCAGGCGTAACGCATCGGCGAGGATGACCGGAATGCATCCCAGCCCCAACGACTCCCAGAGACGGATGCTGTTCGGTCCCGAGCCGGATGGACAGAGGCTGAACACCGAGTCCCCAAGAATCGATGCGTAATGGCTGGCGTTCTGACGCTCCTGCCGTCGTTCGTCCTCGCTGAGACGCTCGCCGCCGATCTGCTCGCCGTAGACCTGGCGCTCATAGTGCCATTCGTGTCGTCGTTCGACATAGGCGTCGTCGCGAAGGGGGAGGTCGAACAGCCACTGCCGCACGGCGCTCGAATAGAGCCCCGGCTGGTAGGCGCCGATGAAGCTGTAGAGATAGCGGCGTTGCGCGGCCGGCCGGTTCGAGAGACCCGCGTCCGCGCTGCCGTCGAGACAACGCACCGGATACAGTGGAAAGGGATGGACGCGGATGCCGGCGATCATGGGTTCCGACGCCGTTGCGTGAGGCCAGTAGAGGTCGGTGATCCTCAGACGCTCGAACCAGGCCAGCATGTCTTTGGCGTATATGTGCTGGCAGACGGTGGCTCGGATCAGAGTCTTGCGCGGTGGCGCCTGCTGCAGCATGGCGAGCAGTGGTTCGGCTCTGGCCATCTGGTTGCGTCGCAGCAGATCGATGAGTGTGGCCCAGGGGAAACACACCAACTCGAAATACCGACCGCTCGGGAGTTGTGCGCGACATGCGTCGTAGACCCACTGCTCGGTTTTGGCGGGGATTTGCCAGTCCTGTGGAAAGGCGAGAATACTGCCTGAGCGTATCCAGGCGGCGGACTGTCGATTGGAGGTCATCGCGTTTCCCCTGTCCTCTATTCGGAATCTGAGTGCTTGGCCGTTGGGACGCGCGATGCCGAGCGGCGCGCTCCGAGCCTTGTCGCTATCGTCAGTCTTCACTAGTCTGCCCGGTATCTCTAGATCGACTCGAGAGGGACGCTCCGGTCAGCCTTCGGTGGTTTACGCGCTCGAACTGAATGAGTGCATGGTGCGGGTAGAGGAGGAAGTGACGTTTCTGTAGCGTTTCGAGAGTCTGGGACGAGGAGCTGCGGCGTGACGGGTGAGCGACAGCCTCAGGTGTCGATCGTGATGCCTTCGCTGAATCAGGCTCGCTTTCTAGGGGCCGCGATCGACAGCGTCCTGGAACAGGACTATCCGAGAATCGAGCTGATTGTCGCGGACGGCGTCTCGACCGACGAGACCTTGGCGCTTCTGGAGGCGCGTGCTCGGACGGATCCTCGCCTGTGCTGGTTTTCAGCGCCGGACACCGGACCGGCTCAGGCGGTGAACCGTGCATTGGTCAGGGCTCGCGGCATTCTGATCGGTTGGCTCAATGCCGATGACATCTATGCTCCAGGGGCTGTGACCCGGGCCGTCGAGGCGTTGAGCGGCCATCCCGAATGGCTGATGGTGTACGGTCATGGCGAACACATCGATGTCAGGGGAGGCGTGCTGGAACCCTATCCGACCCTACCACCGGAGACTCCCTTCGATAGGTTTCGGGATGGCTGTTTCCTGTGCCAGCCGACCGTGTTCTTCAGGCGTACCTTGTGGTTGCTCCTTGGTCCGCTGGACGAGACACTCCAGACCGCGTTCGATTTCGATTACTGGCTTCGGGCCTTCGCTCAGATGCCTGAGCGCATCGGTTTCGTGGATCGCGTCCAGGCCCGATCACGGCTGCATGCAGACGGCATCACCCTGCGGCAGCGCCAGTCGGTGATGCGTGAGGGCATGGCGGTATTGGCTCGGCATTTTGGGACCGCTCCGCCGAACTGGGTGCGGACCTATGTCGAGGAGCTTGTCGATGGACGTGTGCCGATTGCCGCTGAGGTATGCGCCAAGGAGGTGGCGCTGGCGTTTCTGGATGAGGTCCGTCCATTGCTCTCCCCTGCGGACTATTGGACCCTGCTGGCTCAGATCGGGAGCGACCCTCGGCTCGTGTGAGGAGGGGATCGACGTGCGACTCCGAAATCCGAGGTGAATTCTGTTCCTCGTTCAGATAAACCCTTTTTCGTGCAATGTGTTCTTCAGCATCTGCCAATTCGATCGAATGTCGTTCAGCGTGGATTTGATGCCATCGTTCGGCGCTGAATCCATGTTAGCAAGCCACTGCGCCACCTTGCTGATTCTGTCGGGTAGCATTCGAGCATTTGCTTCTAATGTCAGATTTGCGAGTTTCTTCTGATTGATGATCCATTCGACGACCACGGACCTTTCTTCTGGCGTGCAGCTGCTTTTCAGTGTTGCAGAGGGTTTCAGTTTTGAGCGTTCGATGGTTCCAAGCGTGACGCGCATGCGTTGTTCTGTCTTCTCATCGACTGATATGCGATCAACCTCGATTTGATCGCCGAGGAACCTGAACTCAATACTCATCGTCTCTTCTCCTATTATTCCCTGAATGCCTTCATGAGTATTTCGTAGACCGGCCCTGCAACATATTCCAGAAAGGTTCTCTCTCCGGTTTTGATGGCCACGTCGGCGGGCATGCCGGGGATTATCGTCAGATCGTTTTCGGTCAAGGTCTCTATGCCTTCGTCGTCGATACGAACTTCCGCAGAGTAATATTTGTATTTTTCGTTAGGGTCCGTAAATGCATCGGCCGATACCTTGACGACCTTTCCCGGGATGATCTTGGTATCTACTTTATTGAATGCGCCGAAACGTATATCCGCCGGGAGTCCTATATGCACTTCGTCGATGTCGGTCGGCGAGACCATGGCGTCGATCACGTAGTCTTTGTTGGTCGGTACGATTTCCATCAGTGTCTCGCCTGGTGAGACGACTGCGCCGATCGTTGTGATCTCGAGTCCATTGACGACGCCTTCGACGGGGGAGCGAATCAGGGTTCTCTGCTGAGTGTCTTGGAGGCTGGCGATTCGGTTGGCATATTCGGCGATTCCCTGTTCGGTATCGCGTGATTCGGTTTCCACATCCCTTTGAAACTCCAGATCGGCCTGGAGCAGCTTTGCCTCAGCCTCGTTGATCTTGACGCGAGAATTGTCGATCTCGGATTCATACGAGAGGAGATCGTCTTCCGTTTCCGCTCGATCTCGCTCCATCGCCGTGATGCGGGTGCTATCGATCAATTTCTTGGCGAAGAGTTTTCGAAGATTTTGGATCTCAGTATCATAGGAATCGAGACGTTTCTGCGTCGTCGCGATTCGATTCTGCATTCCATTGATTCTGGATTTTTGCTCGAGAATCGTCTTCTCCAGGATCTTCTTTTCGTTGTCCAGTGCGTCGCGTCTCGATCGGAACAGGCTCACTTGTCGTTCCATCAGCTTGGCGATTTCCCGGTCAGTATCGGCTTTGGCCTGAAGCTGGGGTGGGAAGCTCAGTTGATCCAGGCCGTTTCTTTCCGCATCCAATCTCGCCTTTGCGGCTCGGAAGCCGGCCAACTGCAGCTCGGCAGATCTCAGCTCCGTGCGTGCTCTGAGGTCGCTCAGGACCAGCAGCACTTGGCCGGCTTTCACATGATCGGCCTCTCGAACCGGAATGCTCGAGACGATTCCGCCTTCAAGATGCTGGATTTGCTTGCTCTTGTCCTTGACCTGAACCGTGCCGCTGGCAATGACGGCGCTTTCGAGCGGTGCATAGGCGGCCCATGCGGTCATTCCGGAAATGGCAAGGATGAGCGACAGATATCCAAGCATCTTGTAGAGCCAGTCATTCTTGGGAACGCTGGGAAGCGTTACCTTGGGCAGTTCAAGATAGTCGCCCAGCTCGACGGTTTTTTCTGGATAAAGATCTGGCGGCTTGATCAAATCACGTGAGGATGACGGTTTAGGAAACACGGATCGGTCTCCATTGAGTTAGGGCGGCACCTAGATCGTAGTCATCGATTGGCTCGGGATTTGGGAGTTTGACTCTGATGTTTTCAGATGAGAGCGCAGCGAGGGGCGTCTGCTGTTCCAGCACCGGGCGACCCGATAGATCGACTCCATCGGCGCCCGGGTCATTGTTACCCGCGAAGTTTGCGTAAAACTCCGATCGGGTACCGAAAAAGCGCGATTGGCCGTTGTGTATGACGAACACTTTGTCGGCTTTGCTGAGGATACTTCGGCGATGACTGATGAAAATGACGCTCGACCCTCTTTCCTTCAGCGCATCGACCGCCTGCATCAAGGCCGCGTGCCCTTCTTCATCGAGATTCGAGTTCGGTTCGTCCATGACCACCAGCTTGGGAAGATCGTACAGTGCTCGAGCCAGTCCTATCCGTTGTCGTTGGCCCGCAGACAGCATGAGACCTCCTGGGCCGACCTCGGTGAGATATCCCTTGCCGAGATTCAATATCACCTGGTGGACGCCGGCGAGTTTCGCTGCGGTGACCACCTTTTCGGAGCGAATGCGGCCAAACCGTGCGATATTGTCCGCGATGCTGCCGGGGAAGAGTTGGACGTCCTGCGGCAGATATCCGACGTAGCGTCCAAATTGCAGAGGATCCCAGTGGCGGACATCGGCGCCATCCAAACGGACGCGTCCGGATAAGGTTGGCCAGAGTCCGAGTATGATGCGCGCAAGGGTCGTCTTTCCCGAACCACTGGGACCAAGAATCGCCAGCGTTTCTCCTGGCTTGATGATGAGGCTGATGCCTCTGAGTATCGGGGGATCTCCTGTGCCGCGTTGATGTCCCGGTCCAGCGAAAACGCCTTCGACACGCACCTCGCCTTCCGGTTCTGGTAGTCGAATCTGGCGCTCTCGCGCTGGGAATTGCTGTAGGAGTTCGCGCAATCGCTGATAGGCCAAGCGGCTTTCGGTCATTTGCGGCCAACTGGCGATCAGTGTTTGCAGTGGTCCAAGTGCCCGGCCGCTCAAGATCAGCGAAGCGATCATCGCGCCTGGAGATAGTTCCAGCTTGAGGATGAGATAGGCTGCGACGGCCATGGTGACGATTCGTGCCATGCTGCTGAGCGAGCGCGATGCCGTGCTGTAGATACTGCTGATATCGCTGCTGCGGGATTGCTCCGCCGACTCTCCGAGATGATTGTGAAGCCAACGCAATCGCAATGATTCGATCATTCCCATGGATTGAACGGCGTCCGCGTTGCGCAGGCTGTTGAGCATGAAATCCCTGGATTTACGGCCTTCCTGTTGTGCTTCGCGTATGGCTTTTCGGGTTCGCGAGCTGTTGATTAGTGCTAATATACCATTCATGACTCCAAATACTAAAACAGTGATTCCAATCCAGGGGTGTATTAAGTAGAGAGCGATCAGGAATAGGGGGATGAATGGTGCATCCATGAGTGCGATAAGGGTGCTTCCCGCGAGAAAATTGCGAATCGTGATGAGATCTTCAAAGGGTTGAAGCGACGTTTTTGCCGGTTGTTCCAAGCCAATACGAAATATCAGTTCGAAAATACGTGGTCCGATTTTGTCATCGAATTTGTTTGCGAGACGCGCCATCAATCTAGCGCGTGCGAACATCATGACCCCTATCAGAAAAATGATGAATAATGTCAGGCCGGTCAATGCATATAGCGTTGGTTCGCTGCGACTATTTAGCACTCGATCCATGACTTGAAGCATGTATACTGCTGGAACGAGAGCGCCGAGTGCAATGAGAAATGAAAATATGCCAACCGCGCCAAATCCTGCTGACAATGATTTGGGAAGCTGATTAAATTCTATTTCCAGGTCGCTCTTCATGGCTTCAATAATATTGATTTTGTTTGATGATTGATGCCGGCTTGTTTGTGCCGAATATCTCGAATAACAATGATTTTCTATGTGGCTTTTTTAATTGTATTCCGATGGGATATGATCGTAAGTTGGCAGCATCCTAGATGCTTATCTTCGGAGAGCAACTAAGCATATCATGCGAGTCTCGGTGGACCCTGCACCGTCCATGATATTGGATAACATTGACGGATGTGGCAAGGGGCCCCGTTTTTGTGACGATTTCGTGAGCTAAGTCCTTGTATGGGGATGCTGCGGCAACCTCATGCGGACGTTGACGGGAGGATGCGGATGGAAGATGAGGCGATGAGCATTTGGCCAGGGGGGGGGCGGCTTTCTACCGAGATCGTCGCTGTCGTCGACCCCAGGGAAGGCTCAGGTGCGACGACGCTTGTCGTCAATCTGGCGCTTTCGTTGGTTGCGACCGGGCGTTCGGTTTTGGTTATCGATCTCGATCCTGAGGCAAAGGCGACTCGTCTCATGGGGGCTGGGGCCTTGGGTCGAGGAGGCACCCGACGCATCTTACTCGAGGCGTCTCTCGACCGGAGTATGATGATCGAGACCCGGGTTGCCGATCTCTATCTTGCATCGGCTTCGGCCGAACTGAGCAATGTCGAGAACGAGCTTGCCATGATGGGCGATAGCCAGACTCGCCTTTATCAGGCTCTGCTCAAGTCGCAGAATTTCGATTACGTGCTTCTCGACTGCCCTCCTTCGATGGACCTGCTGACGCGCAACGCCCTGGCCGCCGCGCATCGAGTGCTGATTCCATTCTCTTGCGTACCAAGGGAATTTGAGGCGCTTCCCGATCTCTTGACCACTATCACGCGGTTGCGCGCCGGACTTCCTCAGCCGTTTTACGGGTCTTACTTGCTGATCAACCGCTTGACACAAGAGGTCGCCGCTCAAGAATTGGCGGCTGCACTGAGGCGGGATTATGGTCGTATGACCTTGCTGACCGAGATTCCAGCTGACGATATCCTCAGAGACGCGGAGGCTCGTGGTCAGCCAATCTTTGCCCACTCTCCTGATTCCGCGATCGCATGGGCCTATCTGTCGGCAGGTGCGGAATGGTTGACCCTGGGCGAGCCAGGAAATCAGAGCGATGGGACCTGGCTGTTCGAGGCACGTCAGAAACGCATGTCCGAGTATTGCGCCCGGATGCGCGAAACGATCGACACTTGGTCGCTCGACTCGCTATCCGATGTGGAGGATGCCTTACGCCAAAAAGATGCCCAAGCGCTTGAATCCTTATATCAAGGATCGAAACCTGTAAGCCATTTTGTCGTGCGTCTGCCACGTCTTCCTCGTCTGAGCAAGAAGGCGATACGTAGAATTCTCGTTTCTTCATTTGGTTTTTTTTCTATCCTCTCGGTTATTTTCTGGTTGTCCGATGTCGGTCATCGAATCGATCTCGCGGCGGGTTTCGTCGGCTCATCCAATTATTGGATGGCTGGCAGTTTTTTTCTGTGGAAAGCGGATAGCGAAGCCTATCGTGCTCTGATTTATGCGGCTCGATTGTTCGAAGAGAACAAAGAGCAATTGATGTTGTGCAGCGAAAGCATGATAGATGGCGCCGATACGGCGAGAGTCTGTATGATCCGTTTGCCCCAGGCGCACGATGAATGATGAGCCATGTCAATTCAAGTGGTCAACTTGAAGTCGTGGAGCGAAGATAGCTTGAAGTCTTGGCTACCGTTCATGGTGGATAGGAAAATTAGGTCGAGAAATTTTTTATCGTCTAGGGGTGTGTTCCGGACGATTGGTTTAACGATGCTGATGATTTGCGTTCCCATGGGCTCAGCGGCTGAGTTACCGGAAATTTTGCTGCCGGAATTGTCGATTGACCGAGATTCCAGTTGGAGCCAGAAGTTTCCTTCAACGAGGATACCTCTTCCCAAATTGACCCTAGACAAATCTCTGGAGCCTCGATTTGATGACTTCGAACCTAAGGAAGCATCGGATCGAGGGGCAATTCTTGATCGGCCGGACCGAGAACTTGGAGGCGCATCCGATTTAACGAACTCCGTCGTCAGCGAAAATGCGCCGCCACCCGCATTCGATTCCATTGAGGGCGAACCTTCCGGTTCTGCCGTGGATGAGCCTCTGGCCGATAGAGAGAGGGCGTCACTGCCTAGCTCCTCCGAGGATAGCGCAGGTCAGGTGGGGCTATCTGCATCGACAGTGGACGTTGGCGAGCAATCTATTTCCAACGAGGAGCATGACCGGAGTTTGGTCCCGAGATCCTCGATAGAGGGTCATGACTTGATGGGTGACGACTTGATACCAGAAAGATCTCAATCGATGTTGACCAATGACGATCTTTCTGAGGTGACCTATCGTTGGCAGGTGCAGCTGCTCGCGGGTCGTTCATTGGCAATGGTCGAGGAGGATCGTCGTATCTTCATCGGGCGCTATTCCGATATGTTGGCCGGGCTGACGTTGAGGGTCAGTCGTTCCAACTATGGAGATTCGCGCGATGAATTCTTTCGCTTGCGTGTGCTGGATTGGTCCGAAGAGGCGAAAGCGCGGGATTGGTGCGCTAAGCTCAGAGTGCGCGGCCATGACTGCTTCGTCGCACGTGTCACCGCTGAAGACTCTTCAGATATCGATCAAAGTCCATCGATCGATCCTTCGACTATGCCCCGCTGATTTGACGATGCTTACTGTCTGTGTTACGTCGGGAAAAGGTGGTGTCGGTAAAACCACTGTGTCGGTCAATCTTGGTATCGCCATTGCACGTGCTGGTCGTCGTGTCCTGCTGCTCGATGGCGATCTCGGATTGGCGAATATCAATGTCATGCTGGATGTCAGACCTAAATACAATATCCAGGACATCGTCACTGGGCGTAGAACGCTGGAACAGGTCATCACACCTACCACCTACGGGATCGATCTACTTGCAGGCGCCACTGGCATCGCCGAATTGGCGGATCTCCGCGAGCCAGAGCGACAAAGCCTCATTCGCGGATTGGCCGGATTGCGCGGCTACGATGTGCTAATCATCGATACCGGAGCAGGCATTGGCGACAATGTGATTCGATTCGTGCTCGCTTCGGACGAGATCCTCCTGGTGACAACACCTCATCCAACCTCTCTGACCGATGCTTATGGCACCATAAAAAGTATCTTGGCCAATGAGTCCCGATCGATCAAGCTCATCGTCAATTCCGTATCCTCGATCAAGGATGCACGTAGCGCGGCTGAACGTCTCGTTGGAGTAACCGACAAATTTCTGGATGGATCCCTTGAGTGTATTGGTTATATTCCTTCCGATGGATTGATCGAGAAGAGCATCATGCAGCGCAAGCCGCATATCGTCATCAATCCGTCGAGTTCGAGCGCACAGAAGATTCAGGAAATCGCGATGCGGCTTATCGGCAAACAGGCCGCCGACTCCAAGAAAGGCTTCAGCCGCTTTCTGCAAAGGATGTTCGGTTAGGCAAGGACCCTCTTCGTCATCACTCGGCGCTGGACTCGTTGGTGTCCGATAGCCAGTCCCGAACCACCAGAAAACGCGCGTACAGCTCGGCCTCAGGGGTTCCCGGCTCGGGGCGGTAGTCGTAGCGCCAGCTCACCTCGGGCGGCATGGAGGCGAGGATGGATTCGGTGCGTCCGCCGGACTGGAGTCCGAACAGGGTGCCCCGGTCCTGGACCAGGTTGAATTCGACATAGCGTCCGCGCCGGTATTTCTGGAAGGCCCGTTCGCGGTCGCCGTAGGTCGTGGCCCAGCGGCGCTCGACGATGGGGAGATAGCCGCTCAGATAGCGATCGCCGACGCGGCGCATCAGGCCGAAGGCATTGTCGAATCCGCCCTGATCGAAGTCGTCGAAGAAGAGTCCGCCGACCCCGCGCGGCTCGTTGCGGTGGCGGATGAAGAAATAGTCGTCGCACCAGCGCTTGAAGCGTGGATAGAGATCGTCGCCGAAGGGGGCGCAGGCCGCGCGCGCATTTCGGTGCCAGTGGACGACGTCCTCCATGAATCCGTAATAGGGCGTGAGGTCGAATCCGCCGCCGAACCACCAGACCGGGTCGGCGTCGTCCTTCTCGGCGACGAAGAAGCGCACGTTGAGATGCGACGAGGGTACATAGGGATTCTGCGGATGGCAGACGAGCGAGACGCCCATGGCCTGGAAGCGGCGCCCGGCGAGTTCGGGACGCTGGGCGCTCGCCGAGGCGGGCAGGGCGCTGCCGAAGACGTGCGAAAAATTGACGCAGCATTGCTCGAACACCAGACCGCCTTCCATGATGCGGGTACGCCCTCCCCCACCGCTGGGGCGCTCCCAGGCGTCCTGGCGGAAGCCGGCGCCGCCGTCGGTTTCGCGCAGGGTCTCGGTGATCCGGTCCTGGAGCTCCAGCAGATACTGTCGGACGGCTTGGATGTCGGGTGCGGATGGCATTGGCGTGTCTCCTCGCGGTGCGGTGAATCGTGCGATGATGGTTCCGAATTCCATTTCGGTATGAATCGCCTCGAATCGATCCCGGTGAATCCATTCAGACGTTGGGGCCGTCTACTCGGCCTCGTCCTCATCCTGATGCTTTCGGTGCTCGCCCTCGGGGCGGGCTGGCTCTATTGGCAGGCCCGGCGCGCCGAGCCGACTTATGCGGGTCAGGTTGTGCTGGATGGTCTTCAGGGACCGGTTCGGGTGCGTTTCGGTCCCCACGCGGTTCCCAGCATCCAGGCCCGGGACATGAATGATCTCATGTTCGCTCAGGGCTATGTGGTGGCCTCCGAGCGGATGTGGCAGATGGATCTGATGCGACGGCTGTCCAGCGGACGATTGGCCGAGGTGTTCGGCCCCGAGGTGCTTCCAGCGGATCGGTTCTTCCGCACGATCGGGTTGGAACGGGATGCCCAGCGTGCGTTCGCGGCGCTCTCGCCGACGGACCGGGATCTGTTGCGCGCCTATGCCTCCGGGGTGAACGCCTATCTGACCGAGGCGCGCGGCCGGCTGCCGCTCGAATACCGTCTGTCCGGATTCGAGCCGATTCCCTGGGAGCCTGTGGACAGCCTTGCGATCGGCGGCTATCTGGGCTGGATGCTGTCCTTCAACGCGCGCGAGGAGCTGACCTTCCTGCGATTGGCGGATCGCGTCGGCCCCTTTCTGGCGCCCGAACTCTTTCCGACCGACGAGGGCATACCGGCCCCGGAGGTGGCGCCCGAGCTGATCGAGCATCTCGCCGAGCCAGGATCTCAGGTCGGTCTGGCATCGGTCGCGCGGGTCTTCGCGGACGCCTTCCAGGTTGCCTCCTCGTATGGTCTTCCGGTTCCCGGTCCGGCGAGCAACGCCTGGGTCGTGACCGGTTCGCGGACCAGCAATGGCGGATCCATGCTGGCCAACGATCCCCATCTGGCGGTGTCCATGCCGGGGATCTGGTACGAGTTGGAGCTTCGGTCGCCCGAGCTGCATGTCGCCGGCGCCTGCATTCCGGGGATCCCACTGGTCCTGATCGGTCATAACGCGGACCTCGCCTGGGGCTTCACCAGCGTCATGGCCGATACCCAGGACCTCTTCGTCGAGCGTCTCACACCGGATGGCACCCATCTGGAGCGTTCCGGAGGTGATCCGGAGCCGATCGAGACGCGTGTCGAGTCGATCCGGGTCGCGGGCGGGGAACCGGTCGAGCTTCGGGTGCGCTCCAGCGGCCATGGCGTCATTCTGAACGACATCCTGGACGCATCGACCGCATCCATGGGGCTCGGTCTGCCTCCTGCCACCACATCGGATCTGCTGTCGTTACGCCGCACGACGGATCGGCCCGATCTGGGGTTCGCGGCACTGGTCGGGCTCGCCCATGCGCGGACCCTGGAGGAGGCGCGCCGCGCTTCGCGCGGCTTCACCCGCCTGGTGGTGAACCTGATGCTGGCCCACCGCAACGGCGCCATCGGCTGGCAGATCGCGGGCGATCTGCCGCGACGCGGCAAGGGCTCGGGCACCTTTCCGGTTCCCGGCTGGCTGAGCGACTACGACTGGCGGGGCCTCGTGCCTCAGTCCGAGAATCCCCATGTGATCTCGCCCAAGGGCAACGCGCTCATCACCGCCAACCATCGCACCGTTCCGGTCGACTCCTCGGTGAATGTCGGGCATTCCTGGATGGCACCCTATCGCGCCCAGCGGATCGCGCAACGGCTCGACAGCTCCGAACCCCTGACGCCGGCCATGATGGCCGAGATCCAGGGAGATCGGGTCAACCTGGAGGCGCGGCTCGTCCAGCAGGCGCTGAGATCCCTGTCCGATGAGATTCAGGCGATCGATCCGGCGGCCTGGTCGATCGCTCGCATCTGGCTGTTGGACTGGGATGGGGATATGGATGGTGCGAACCGCTCGGCGGCCCTGTTCGCCATGCTGGAGCCGGCGCTCTACAGGGAGATCTATGGCGACGAGCTGGGCGATCGGCTCGACGACCTCATGTCGATGGCGATGCTGAGTTACGGTCCGCTTGAGGAAACGCTGCGTACCGGGCGCTCCAGCTTCTGGGACGATCTGCGAACCCCCGTCCAGGAGAGCCCGGCCCAGATCTGGGCGCGGGCCATTCGTTCCGCGATGGACGCGCTGGGGAGCGATGACTCGGGCGATGGACCCAAGCAGCTGGATCAGGTGCGTTACCTGCGTTTCGCGCACGCCTTCGATGCGATTCCGCTGCTGGGGTCCTTCTTCAGCGTGGGACCTATCGGGGTCGGTGGCGCGCGCGATACCATCAACGCGACGCAGACCCTCCCCCAGCGGCCCGAGCGAGGTCTCGTCGCCCCGACACTGAGATGGGTGGCGACGCCTTGGGACTGGAGTCAGACCCGGGGGACCCTGTCGCTCGGTCAGTCGGGTCACCGCTTTTCACCCTATCGGACCGACCAGCTGCAGGCCTGGCTGGCGGTCGAGACCCATCCCTGGCCCTGGAATGGCACGCGAGCAACGCCGATCGGCACGCTTGATCTGATTCCGGCGGCATCCACATCCGAGACAGATCGCCCATGACCTTGATCGGCATCGACACCGGCGGGACCTTCACCGACTTCGTGCTCTGGCGCGCGGGCGAGGTCCGTATCCACAAGGTTCTCTCCACCCCGGACGCGCCGGAGCGCGCCATTTTCCAGGGGATCGCCGAGCTGGGTCTGGATCCGGCCGGCCTGCGGGTCGTGCACGGCAGCACGGTGGCGACCAATGCGGTGCTTGAGGGCAAGGGGGTGCGGACGCTCTATGTCGCCAATCGCGGATTCCGGGATGTGCTCGCCATCGGTCGTCAGGCACGCGCGGATCTCTACGATCTCCAGCCGCCACCGCGCCGTCCACCGGTTCCGCGCGAGCTCTGTGTCGAGGCCGGCGGACGGCTGGCCGCCGACGGGTGTTGGGTCGAACCGCTGACCGCGTCGGATCTCGATCATGTTCGCGCCGAGGTCGAGCGGCTGGCGCCCGAGGCGGTCGCCATCAACCTGCTGTTCTCCTATCTGGACGACAGCGCCGAGCGCGCCTTGGCGGATGCCCTGCCGGACGGGCTCTTCGTGTCACGTTCATCCGAGGTCTTGCCGCTGATCGGCGAGTACGAACGGGGGATCGCGACCTGGCTCAACGCCTGGGTCGGTCCCATCGTCGCGCGCTATCTCGATCGGCTTGAGGCCGGTCTGCCGGGCGCCCGGATCTCGGTGATGCAGAGCAGCGGCGAGGCGGTCGCTGCCGATCAGATCGCCCGCCACGCGGCTCGGCTGCTGCTGTCGGGTCCGGCCGGCGGGCTGGCCGGCGCGGCCTTCGTCGCCGCGAGCGAGGGCACCGCGCGCCGTCTGTTGAGCTTCGACATGGGCGGAACCTCGACCGATGTCGCTCTAATCGATGGCGAGCCCAGGCTCACCACCGCCGGGCGGATCGCCGGCTTTCCGGTCGCGCTGCCGATGGTGGACATGCACACCATCGGTGCCGGAGGCGGTTCCATCGCTCAGGTGGATGCGGGCGGATTGCTGCTGGTCGGTCCGGAATCGGCGGGCGCCGAGCCGGGTCCCGCGTGCTACGGACGGGGCGGGTCGAACCCGACCGTGACCGACGCCAATTTGGTCTTGGGCCGTCTGGATCCGGAGGGTTTCCTGGGCGGGCGGATGCGGCTCGACGTCGAGGCCGCACGGTCTGCGGTCGGACATCTGGCTGGCGGGCTGGGGCTCGGGGTCGAGGAGGCCGCGCTCGGGATCCTGCGTATCGCCAACGAGCACATGGCGCGCGCGCTGCGTGTCATCTCGGTTCAGCGTGGCCTGGATCCGCGCGACTTCGTGTTGACCTCGTTCGGTGGTGCCGGTGGGCTGCACGTCTGTGCCCTGGCCGAGGCGCTGGGAATGCGTCATGCCCTGGTTCCGGTGCACGCGGGGGTGCTGTCCGCGCTCGGCATGCTCGCGGCCCCGGCCGGTCGGACCCTGACGCGGACCTGGCTCGGGCGTCTGGACGCGATGACCGATGCCGAGATCGCGTCGGCGTTGACGAGCTTGATCGATGCCGGACGGGCCGAGCTGGCCGAGGAAGGGGTGTCGCTCGACGGGATGCGTGTCGAGCCCTCGCTGGACCTGCGCTATCGCGGCCAATCCCACACCCTCAATCGTCCCTGGAGTTCGGTGGATGCGGCGATCGAGGACTTTCATCGTGCCCATGCCGAGCGTTATGGGCACCGTCTCGACCTCTCGGTCGAGCTGGTCAATCTGCGCGTGAGGGTGCGGGGCAGCGCACCTCTCTCACGCTTGCCCGAGGTCGGTCCCGCGAATTCGGTGGCGTCGAACCGCTGGCTCCAGGTCCATGGTTGCGAGGCACCGGTTCCGGTTCTGGCGCGCGAATCGCTCTCTGGCGATGGTTGCGTCGGGCCGGCGGTCGTCACGGATGCGGTCTCGACGACCTGGCTCGCGCCCGGATGGCTCGCGCGACGCGATGGCGTCGGCAATCTGATTCTGGAGCTGTTGCCGCGATGAGCGCGGTCGAGCGGGGGGAAAGGGGGCGATTTCGAGACACGAAAAAAACCCGCTAGAAGCGGGCTTTTTCGGGCGCCATGTACGCAAGCCGGCCGTTCGGGCCGGGTCAGGTCGGCTTACTTGATCTTGCCTTCCTTGTACATAACGTGCTGACGGACGACGGGATCGAATTTCTTGATCTCCATCTTGCCAGGCTGATTGCGCTTGTTCTTGGTCGTGGTATAGAAGTGACCCGTACCGGCGCTGGAGTTGAGGCGGATCTTTTCGCGTGCTGCCTTGGCCATGAGTGGATCCTCCTGTTAGACCTTTTCGCCGCGTGCACGGAGATCGCCGAGCACAGCGTCGATGCCGTTCTTGTCGATGATGCGCATGCCCTTGGTGGACAGACGCAGTTTGACCCAGCGCTTCTCGGCCTCGACCCAGAACCGCTTTTCGTGCAGGTTCGGGAGGAAGCGGCGCTTGGTCTTGTTGTTCGCGTGCGAGACGTTGTTGCCGGTGAGGGGGCGTTTACCGGTAACCTGACATACCTTGGACATGGCGGGAATCCCTACAAGTCGGCGTGTTTCAGTGCATAAAGAAGCGGAATCCTATCACGCCGTTTGAAAGACGCGCAAGTCCCGGATGCAATTCGATTTCCGGCTCATAGAAGGCCCCGCTCGGCGAAGGAGGTTCCGTCCCCCTCACCGACGATGATGTGGTCGAGCACACGCACATCCACAAGCGCTAGTGTGTCCTTCAGTCGTTTGGTGATGTGCAGGTCGGCTTGGCTGGGCTCGGAGACGCCGGACGGATGGTTGTGGGCGAAGATGACGGCGGCCGCATTGGTGTCCATGACCCGGCGTAGAACCTCGCGCGGATGCACGCTGGCGCCGTCGATGGTGCCTCGGAACAGCTCCTCGTAGAGGATCACGCGGTGGCGGTTGTCGAGGAAGAGACAGGCGAAGATCTCGTGCGGCGAGCCGTAGAGACGCATCTTGAGATAGTCGCGGGTGGCCTCTGGGCTGGTGAGGACGTCCTGGCCGCTGATGCGGGTCAGTAGATAACGTCGGCTGAGCTCCAGCACCGCCTGCAACTGGGCGAACTTGGCCTTGCCCAGTCCCTTGCCGTCGCAGAAGCGGCGTTGATCCGCCGCCAGCAGAGCGGGCAGTCCGCCGAAGCTGGCGAGCAGCTCGCGCGCCAGATCCACCGCGCTCTTCCCGGGAACGCCGGTGCGCAGAAAGATCGCCAGCAGCTCGGCGTCCGACAGCGCGCCCGCGCCGCGTTCAAGCAGTTTCTCGCGTGGCCGCTCGTCCTGCGGCCAGTCCTTGATCGTCATGGGTTCCTCCCCTCGCCGCCTAATTCTCCGTTCTCGTCCCAGTGGACGATGTGCCGGAAAGGGCCGATCAGTTACACTTCAACGTCCAGAATCCGCCTGGCATCGTTTCCGCACAGGTACCGAGTGCCGATGAGGTCGCTTGTCAGCGCGGCGTCCGTCTCGGTCCATAGTCGGCCGCAAGATACACGAATCGCAAATGAACCAGAATAGGATCCGTCGTCTGCTCTTGGGTGTTGGCGGCGGCATCGCCGCCTACAAATCGGTCGATCTCGTCCGGCGTCTCGGTGCCCAGGGCTTCGAGGTGCGGGTGGTCATGACCCCAGCGGCGACCCAGTTCGTGGCGCCCCTGACCTTTCAGGCCGTGTCCGGTCATCCAGTACGCATCGAGACCTTCGACTCCGAGGCCGAGGCGGGGATGGATCACATCGCCCTGGCGCGCTGGGCCGATCTGCTGCTCATCGCTCCGGCTACGGCGGATCTGATGGCGCGGCTCGCAGCCGGTATGGCAAACGATCTGCTCACGACTCTGGCCCTGGCATGCGAGGCCCCGCTGGTGCTCGCGCCGGCCATGAATCAAGCCATGTGGCTCCATCCGGCGACTCAGGACAATCTGCGCCGTCTGGCGGATCGCGGTGCGCGGATCCTGGGGCCCGGCGAGGGTGCGCAGGCCTGCGGCGAGATTGGACCGGGCCGTATGCTGGAACCGGCCGAGATCGTCGCGGCCCTGAGTCCGCCGCAAGCGTCACCGCTCGACGGCGTGCGCGTGCTTCTGACCGCCGGCCCAACCCGCGAGCCGCTGGACCCGGTGCGCTTCCTCGGCAACCGCAGCTCCGGTCGCATGGGCTATGCCCTGGCCGAATCATTGTCCGACCTGGGGGCGCGCGTCGTCCTGGTGAGCGGACCGACCGCCCTGCCAGGTCCGCGTGTCGATGCCTTGGTGCGGGTCGAGACGGCCCTGGAGATGCACGCGGCGGTCATGTCGCGGGTCGCCGACTGCGATCTCTTCGTCGCCACGGCTGCGGTGGCCGACTATCGGCCCGAGCGGGCGGCGGACGGCAAGATCAAGAAATCCTCCGAGGAGCTGACCCTGCGTCTGGTCCGCAATCCGGATATCCTCTCGGAGGTTGCCGCCTCGACGCCGGCACCCTTCACCGTCGGTTTCGCGGCCGAGACCGACCGGGTCTCCGACTATGCGCTCGGCAAGCTGCGCGACAAGAAGCTCGACATGATCGCCGCCAATCTGGTCGGGGCCGAGCGCGGTGGATTCGAGCGCGACGAGAATGCGCTCAGCGTCTATTGGTCTGACGGTTCGCGCGATCTGCCGATGATGGACAAGACCCGACTCGCCGCCGAGCTGGCCGCGCTGATCGCAGAACGCTATCGAGAACGACATGTTGCATCGACTTGAGGTCAAGATCCTCGACCTGCGGCTCGGCCGCGATTTCCCCCTGCCCGCCTATGCGACCGAGGGTTCTGCTGGGCTGGACCTGCGTGCCATGCTGGATGCGCCTCTGGACCTGGCTCCAGGCGCGACCGAGCTGCTGCCGACCGGCATGGCCGTGCACATCGCCGAGCCCGGCGTCGCCGGAATGATTCTGCCCCGCTCGGGTCTGGGGCATCGTCACGGTATCGTTCTGGGCAACCTGGTCGGACTCATCGACTCCGATTATCAGGGGCCGCTCATGGTCTCCTGCTGGAACCGGGGAAAGACGCCCTTTCGGATCGAGGTGGGCGAGCGGATCGCCCAATTCATCCTCGTTCCCGTCCTGAGGGCCGAGCTGGATCTCGTCGAGTCGTTCGAGTCGTCGCGACGCGGCGATGGCGGCTTTGGGCATACGGGTCGGCATTAGGCGATTTCTGTCAATGTCCAGATCAGCCGACTGATCTCGCGGCCCGCCTTCCGTGTCGTACCGACAGTCACATGGCTTGGGAATTTCTAAGTTTTTCCAGAGACACCGAACGCAATGACACTACCTATCGAACGCGCTCAGACCATCGCGCACGTCTTGATCGAGGCC
This sequence comes from Thiorhodococcus fuscus, assembly GCF_042682685.1. Taxonomy (NCBI): domain Bacteria; kingdom Pseudomonadati; phylum Pseudomonadota; class Gammaproteobacteria; order Chromatiales; family Chromatiaceae; genus Thiorhodococcus; species Thiorhodococcus fuscus. The sequence continues at coordinate 49,744 of NZ_JBHUHX010000061.1, read as the reverse complement.
CTACCCTACATCCAGCGGTTCCAGGGCAAGACCATGGTCATCAAGTACGGCGGCAACGCCATGGTGGACGAATCGCTCAAGCAGGGTTTCGCGCGCGACATCGTGCTCATGAAGCTGGTCGGCATCAATCCGGTCATCGTCCACGGTGGGGGGCCTCAGATCGGCTCGCTGCTGAAGCGTCTCGGCAAGGCGAGCGAGTTCGTGCAGGGGATGCGGGTGACCGACTCCGAGACCATGGACGTGGTCGAGATGGTCCTGGGCGGCCTGGTCAACAAGGAGATCGTCAACTTCATCAACCGGCATGGCGGTTCCGCCGTAGGGCTGACGGGGAAGGACGGCGATCTGATCCACGCCCGCAAGCTCCTGCTGAATCGTGGCGCGCCCGAGCTCAAGGCGACGGAGATCGTGGACATCGGGCATGTGGGCGAGGTCCAGAGCATCGATCCCTCGATCATCCACATGCTGGTCAAGAGCAATTTCATTCCGGTCATCGCCCCGATTGGTGTCGGCGAGGACGGCCGTTCCTACAACATCAACGCGGACCTGGTGGCGGGCAAGATCGCCGAGGTGCTTGAGGCGGAGAAACTGCTGCTCCTGACGAATATTCCCGGTCTGTTGGACGCCGAGGGCAATCTGATCTCCGAACTGGAGGTCGGACGCGTTCAGCGCCTGATCGATGACGGAGTGATCAGCGGGGGCATGCTGCCCAAGATTCGCTGCGCGCTGGATGCCATCCAGTCGGGCGTCAAGTCGGCTCACATCATCGATGGCCGGGTCGAGCATGCGGTGATGCTCGACCTCTTCACGGATACGGGTGTCGGTACCCTGATTCGCGCCCGCTAACGCATTGGCGATCCGCCACTCCGAGGGGTGGCGGCCGACGAGCGGGCGAGGAAGTCGCTTCAGTCCTGAGTGACCGCCGCCCGGAATTCCTCCTCTACCGCGTTTGCCGAGGCCTCTATGCAATTCAGACTTCCAGTCTGTTTGTTCTTGCACTGAAGATCGAGATAGAGATGCACGGGGCGGTCGGCTGCCGCTTGGGTCCAGGTCAGGGTGAAGGTCCGCTCCTCCTTGTCGTCTTCTTGGAAGGCGATCAGTAGGCCGGGACCGAGTATCTCGGTCTTGGCCTCCGAGTGCTCGCGAACGTAGGTCATGGCCCGTTCCCAATAGCGGCCGCATTCCGCCATGCCCGTGCAGGCCACTAGATTTTGAACACCGCCATCCGTTTTGCCATCTGTCGATTCGGTCGGTAGCGGCAGACGTCGCAGCTCCAGATACTGTTTCAGGATGCCGCGAAACTCCTGGCGGATGGCGTCCTTCTGACGCTCCAAGTCGATGATCGCCGCATAGTTCGCGCGGATTTTGGATTCGGTCTGGGCGATGTCGTTTTCGAGCTCGGGTGGCAGAGGCTTGCCCGACTGGAGCGCCTCTTTCTTCCGTGTCTCCAGCTTCAGGCGCCGTTCCTGATTGGATCGGATCAGGTCTCGCTTGACCCGAATCAGCGCATCGACCCCGGCGAGCTTGCCGTCTCGGGTCAGCTCGACCTCTTCGGCCGTGCGATAGCGGCTCAGCAATCGTGCGTCCGCCTCCTTGCGGGCGGCGACGCGGCGTTCCTCTTCCTGTTTGAGGCGTTCCGCCTCCTTGGCCTTCTGGAGCTCGGCCTCGGTCGGTGCGGGTGCGACCTCCTCGGTGCGCACACCCTGTTCGGAGAGCTTGGTATGCCCCTGCTTGCTCTCGTCGGCCGGAACCGAATCCGTGTAATGCACCGCGCCGCTGTCGTCGACCCAGCGGTACAGCGAGCCTTGCGCCAGTGCGAGTCCCGAGCAGCAGAGCGCGCCGAGCGCAGGAATCAGCCAGAATCTGCGTGGTGATCTCGCGATCGGAGAGGGCATTCGAATCGGTCCAGGTCGCATATCACACCCCGTAGAGTCGGCGATAATCGCGCATGGCCTCCAGACGGTCTGCGTCGTCCGGAGATGCTTCCAGATAGGTGATGAGATCGGCCAGTGTCAGGATGCTCAGCACCGGGATGTCGAAGGTGTTGCGAACTTCCTCGACAGCCGAACAGGCATTCTGACCGCGTTCCTGACGGTCGAGTGCGATCAGCACGCCCGCAGGCGTGGCGCCAGCCGAGCGGATGATCTCCACCGATTCGCGCACCGAGGTACCGGCGGTGATGACGTCGTCGATGATGAGGATGCGCCCGGCCAGCGGGGTGCCGACGATGAGCCCGCCCTCACCATGGTCCTTCGCCTCCTTGCGATTGAAGGCATAGGGCGTCTCGCGTTGATGCTCGGTGGCCAGAGTCAGGCTGGTAGCGGCGGCGAGCGGAATGCCCTTGTAGGCGGGGCCATAGAGCACGTCAAACGCCAGATCGGACTGCGCGATGCAATGGGCATAGGCGCGCGCCAGTCGAGCCAGGCGCAGACCCGTGTTGAAGAGCCCGGCGTTGAAGAAATAGGGGCTGCGTCGCCCGGACTTGAGCGTGAAATCGCCGAATTTCAGTGCGCCGATCTCGGTGGCGAAATTCAGAAAGTCACGTTGGTATTCAAGCATCCTGTATCTGTCCTGCGCTGATAAGTGGGGTAATTAGGGGGAAAGCGACCAGCTACCAGCTACCAGCTACCAGCTACCAGCTACCAGCTACCAGCTAAGTGTGGGTTGCTTTCCGGCTCTCGGCTGTTCAGCGATCAGTGTGCTGCTCGGGTAGACGAACGCGCAGCGTTCGTCTCTTTTCTGCTGGCAGCTGTAGGCTGTCCGCTTCACTCAAAATGATACGCCCTTCACCAAGGAGGTCTGCCGTGCCGTTCTCATCTCCCATCGAAGTGTACCTCACGGCCTTTGTGGTCGGGCTGTTGGGCGGCGTCCATTGTCTGGCGATGTGCGGCGGTGTGGCAGGCTCGATCACGATGGGATTGGACGCGCGGATTCGTCGTCACCCGCTCCAGATGCTGCCCTATCAGCTCGTCTACAACCTGGGGAGGATCCTCGGCTACGGGGTCGTCGGGGCGCTCTTCGGAGGGGTGGGCTCCCTGCTGCTTCAACTCGATGCCTTGCAGATCGGTCAGCGTCTGCTCTACGGCTTTGCCGGCCTCATGATGGTGCTGCTCGGTCTCTATCTCGGCGGCTGGTGGCGTCTGCTGGAGGTGGCCGAGCGCTTGGGCGGGCGAATTTGGCGTCGTCTGGAGCCGCTCGCGCGTCCGTTGCTGCCGGTGCGGACTCTGCCGCAGGCGCTGGCGGTCGGCTTCGTCTGGGCCTGGATCCCCTGCGGTTTGGTCTACAGCGTGCTGATGACGGCGATGGCGACGGGTGGCGCGCTCGATGGGGCTGGCGTCATGCTGGCCTTCGGGCTCGGGACATTGCCCAACTTGATGGGGATCGCCCTGCTCGCCGGTGCCGCCGCTCGGATCGCCGAGCGTACCTGGGTCCGTCAGGCTGCGGGTCTGCTCGTGATCGGCTTCGGCATCCATGCGCTCTGGGATCTGGCTTCGGGATGGTTCTGAGGCCAGGGGGTCAGGCGGGATCGATCGGGATGGGAAAGCTCCTGGGTTCCTGGATCCGCAGCCGTTTGTAGCGTGCGTGCTCGCCCCCGATGATCTCGATGCGCGAGGGCGCCACGCCGAAGGATTTGGCGACGAAGCGACGCAGGGCCTCGTTGCCCTTGCCGTCCACCGGGGGGGCCTTGATGCGGACCCGATAGTGCTCGCCGCCTGGGTCGGGTCCGTCGAAGGTGTCCTTGGGCGCGCGCGGCTGGACCCTCAGCGAGAGTTCCAGATCCGCGCCGTTCCAGCGATACCAGCCCACGTCCGCGCACTCAGAAGGGGCTCGCCACCAACCAGCGCAGCGGCGGGATCAGCAGCATGTTGAGCAGCACCAGTCCGACCATCACCAGCATCGGGGACAGATCGATGCCGCCGATGGGTTGGATCAGACGCTGCGCCGGGCGCATCACCGGATCGGTGATGCGCTCCAACAGCGCCACCGCCGGATTGTAGGGATCGGGATTGACCCAGCTCAGGATGACCCGGATCAGCACGGCGAACAGGAAGATGTTGATGAACAGCTCGACCACGTTCGGGATGGCCCAGCCGAGGGCGCCGAACGGGGAGCGGTCGAGTCCCAGGAGCAGCGCCAGCAGGCCCAACTCGATGGCGGTCAGCAGCCACACGAGCACCAGCGCAGAGAGGTCCAGTCCGCCATAGCCGGGGATGATGCGGCGTAGCGGACGCAGCACCGGCGAGGTGATCTTGACCACGAACTGCGAGATGGGGTTGTAGAAATCCGCCCGCACCCATTGCAGCAGGAACCGCATGGCGACGACGGCGGTATAGAGCCCGAACAGCGTCTGAACGAGAAAGACGACCGGGTTGAGCAGGTAGGTGTTCGTCATGCGTCCTCCGACAGGGTTCGGGAGAGTTCGATGGCGCGATCGCGGGCTGCCGTTGCGGCCTTGGCGACCAGGGCGTGCAGATCGGCCTCGTTGAAGACGGCCAGGGCGCGCTCGGTCGTGCCTCCGGGCGAGGTGACCTGTTCGCGCAGCCGGGACGGGGGATCGTTGCTTTCCATCGCCATTTTGGCGGCGCCAAGAGCCGTTTGGATGGTGAGCAGACGGGCGGTTTCGGCATCCAATCCGAGCGCGACACCGGCTTCTTCCATCGCCTCCATGAAAAGGAAGAAATAGGCCGGGCCGCTGCCCGAGATGGCGGTGACGGCGTCGATTTTGAACTCTTCGCTGACCCAGCGCACCAGACCGGCCGCGCGCATGATGGTCTCGGCGCGGTTGCGACCCTCCGCGTCGACCTCGGGACTGGCATGCAGCCCGATGGCGCCGGTCTGGACCATCGCCGGCGTGTTGGGCATGGCGCGCACGATCGGCAGCTCGGTGCCGAACCAGCGCTGCATGGCCGATTCGGGTACACCGGCCATAATCGACAGCACCAGGGGACGCGAGTCGGCCAGAACGGGCGCGATATCGGCGCAGACCTTCGCGGCCATCTGTGGCTTGATGCAGAGCACCAGCGTTTCGGCCGCGTCGAGCGCCTCGCGGTTGTCGGCGAAGGTGCGGATTCCGAATCTGGTCTGGAGCCGGTTGCGTTGCTCTGGATTGGGATCGGACACCTGGATGGACTGCGGCGCGTAGCCGTCGGCGATCAGGCCGGCGATCAGGCTGGTGGCCATGTTGCCACCACCGATGAAGGCGATCCTGGCTGTGGACATCTCTACCCCGGATACGTGATATGGCGAAGGCCGGCGCCGCACCCTTGCGGCACCGAGGATTTCAATTATACGGACGTGGCCCGAACACTGCCGTGCCAATGCGGACGTGGGTCGCGCCCTCCAGCACGGCGGCCTCCAAGTCGTCCGACATGCCCATCGAAAGACACTCCAGCCTGCGGTCCGCCGTGGCCAGCGCGTCGCGGAGTGCGCGCAGCGCGCGGAAGGGGATGCGCTGCGCGTCCTCGTCGTCGCTGGGTGCCGGCAGCGTCATGAGCCCGCGCACCCGCAAGCGCGGCAGCGAATCGCAGAGTGCGAGCAGCTCGGACGCCTGTTCTGCCTCGATGCCGGACTTGCTGTCCTCGCCGCTCAGATTGATCTGGAGACAGACATCGAGCGGAGGGGCCTCGGGTGGACGCTGGTCGTTGAGTCGGCGTGCGTGATCCGGGTCGGAGAGACCGTGGACCCAGTCGAAATGGCTTGCGATCTGGCGCGTCTTGTTGGACTGGATGCGGCCGATGAAATGCCATTCGACGTCGAGGTCGGACAGCTCCGTGATCTTATCGAGCGCCTCCTGCAGATAGCTCTCGCCGAAGACCCGCTGGCCGGCCCCGTAGGCGGCGCGGATGGCCTCGGCCGGCTGCTTCTTGCTCACGGCGATGAGGGCGACGCTTTCGGGCGCGCGGCCGGCGCGTTCGCAGGCGGCGCGGAGCCGATCCTGAACCTGGCCGAGTCTGGTTGGGATATCGTCGATCGTCATTGGATGTCGGTTGTCGGTTCGCTGTCTTGCTTCAATCGTCTGTCGATGTGCCTTCCAGGATCCGTTGCAGCGCACGCAGCGCCTGGCCGCGATGGCTGAGCCGGTTCTTGGTCTCCGGATCCAGCTCGGCGGAGCTGCAGCCGTGAGTCGGGACGAAGAAGACGGGGTCGTAGCCGAACCCGTTCTCGCCCCGTGGCGCGGTGAGGATGCGGCCCTCCCAGGTGCCCTGGCAGATGATGGGGGTCGGGTCCTCGGCATGCCGGAGATAGACCAGCAGACACTGGAAGCGCGCGCTGCGTTCCTGCTCGGGACGGCCTTTGAGGTCCGTCAAGAGTTTTTGGAGATTCTCTGCGTCCGATGCGCCTGCCCCGGCATAGCGTGCCGAATAGATCCCAGGCGCGCCCTTGAGTGCGTCCACCTCGATCCCGGAATCGTCCGCGATGGCCGGCAGGCCGCTGTGACGCGCGGCGTTGCGTGCCTTGAGGATGGCGTTCTCGACGAAGGTGAGTCCGGTCTCATCGACCTCGGGGACCCCGTACTCGCCCTGGGGCTGGATGCGGATGCGCGCCCCGGCCAGCAGCTGACCGATCTCGCGGACCTTGCCGACGTTGTTGCTGGCCAGGACGATGGTTTCGTCCCGATGGGATTGGCTCATTCGCTCACTCCTCGCTGGCGGCCTGGATCAGGACGCGAGACCCAGTGCGGCCAGCTGTGCCGCCTGGATCTCGCGGATGCCGGCGGCGCCGATCTCGAGCAGCGCGTCCAGTTCGGCGCGGCTGAAGGGCTGGCCCTCGGCGGTACCCTGGACCTCGATGAATCGCCCCTCCCCGTCCATGACCAGATTCATGTCGGTCTCGGCCGAGCTGTCCTCGGCATAGTCCAGATCCAGCACGGGCGTGCCCTCGAAGATGCCGACCGAGACGGCGGCGATCTGGGCCTGGATGGGATCGGCCGCGAGCTCGCCCTTGGCGCGCAGCTGGTCGATGGCATCGCGCAGCGCGACCCAGGCGCCCGTGATGGAGGCGGTGCGGGTACCGCCGTCGGCCTGGAGCACGTCGCAGTCGAGTGTGATGGTACGTTCGCCGAGCGCGTTGAGGTCCACGGCGGCGCGCAGCGCGCGGCCGATGAGACGCTGGATCTCCAGCGTGCGTCCGCCCTGCTTGCCCCTGGCCGCCTCGCGCGGGGTGCGCTCGCCGGTCGCGCGCGGCAGCATCCCGTACTCGGCGGTGATCCAACCCTTGCCTCGTCCCTTCAGGAAGGGCGGAACCCGCGCCTCGATGCTGGCGGTGCAGAGCACCCGGGTGTCGCCGAACTCGACCAGGACCGAGCCCTCGGCGTGGCGGGTGAAGCCACGGGTGAAGCGGAGCGGTCGCAACTGGTCGGGGCGGCGTTGAGAGGGTCTCATGAGGCGTGTGTCTCCTGTTGGGGGTCTGTGGTTTGTGAGGGAGATGCGTCAGGTTTGACGGCTGTCGCCGCTGAGCTCGGAACTCAGCTCCGTCATGCGGCTGAGTTGGGGGTCGTCGAGATGCGGGGCCAGGACCGCGAGCAGCTCTGCGGCATCCTGAGGACGCTGAGCCGCGTCCATGGATAGGGACCAGTCGACGGCCTCCAACAGAAAACTGGGGTAGCGATCCTTCAACGCCTCCTTGGCGGGGACCACTTTGTCCTCCTTCTGGCGCTCCGGGGCCGGCTGCGGGGTACGTCCCTCCATGCAGGTCCGCATGCTGGCGCCGACTGCGTAGACGTCGGTCCAGGGTCCGACCTGGCCAGCCCTGAAATATTGCTCGACCGGCGAATAACCGGCGGTGATGACCTGCCCGCCGCGCGAGCGCCCTCGGTTGAGCGGATGCACGGCGCCGAGGTCCAGCAGCAGGGGCTGATTGCCGTGGCGCAGATGGATGTTGCCCGGCTTGACGTCCAGGTGCAGCATGGAGCGTCGGTGCAGCAGGGCGAGGGCGTCCAGGATGGGCACGAAGACGTCGAGGAGAAAGGTGGTGCTGAGACCGCCTTTACGCTCGTGCAGGTAGGTGCCGAGATTGCGGCCGCGCTCGTTGGGCATCACCAGATAGCCGGTGTCGTTGGCGAGCAGAAAGGCCAGAACGCGCACGATGTTCGGGTGCTTCAGCGAGGCCAGGGCCTTGACTTCCTGGAAAAACAGCTTCCGCCCATGGTGCAGGTTTTCGGTATAGTCGGGGCTGATGGGCACGATGCGCAGATCCGGATCGCGGCGGGCGATCTTCTTCGGCATGTACTCCTTGATCACCACCTCGTCGCCGTTGTCCTCGTCCGTGGCCAGATAGATGAGGCTGAAGCCACCCTTGGCGATCGGCTTGACCATCCGGTAAGTCCCGACCTGGGTGCCGGAGGGCAATGTTTCTCGTGCGGCTGCCATGATATGCGGATGCAGTTCCGGTTTCGGTCGGACGTTGACTTGATTCAGCCGGTATAATAGACCGATCCTATACGGTCTTTCTGCTGCATTGTGCATTCGCCCCCTCATCGACCCGAAGAGATACCCCTCGACATGATCAAGAGCATGACGGCCTTCGCCCGCGAGTCCCGTACTGGCGACTTCGGTGAATTGACCTGGGAAATCCGTACTGTCAACCACCGGTATCTCGAGCCCCACATCCGTTTGCCCGAGGAGCTGCGCGCGTTGGACGTTGCGGTTCGCACCCGTCTCGGGGCTAGTCTGCAACGCGGCAAGGTGGATTGCTCGCTGCGTTACGCCCCGGCGTCCGGGGCTGTCGGGGCGCTTCGGATCAACATGCCGTTCGTCGAGCAATTGCTGAAGGCGGGGCACGAGGTTGGCGTCATGATCGGGCGCGGTGCCGAGCCTTCGCCGTTCGAGGTGCTGCGTTGGCCGGGCGTTATCCAGGAGCAGGAGGCGGACCTGGACAGTCTGACCTCGGCGGCGATGGAACTCCTGGACGAGGCGATCGCGACCCTGCTCGACACGCGCGAGCGCGAGGGCGCCCGGCTGGAGCAGCTGCTCCGCGACCGCTGCGAGCGGCTGGAGGAATCGGTTCGGCGGGTTCGAGCCCAGATGCCCGAGGTGCTCGCCTCGGTCCGGAACCGTCTGGCCGAGCGTCTGAGCGAGCTGCGGGCCGAGCTGGATCCGATCCGTCTGGAGCAGGAGATCGCGCTCATCGCGGCCAAGCTCGATGTCGATGAGGAGATGGACCGGCTGGAGGCCCATGTAGCCGAGGTTCGCGATGTGCTGACGCGCAAGGAACCGGTCGGACGACGTCTTGATTTCCTGATGCAGGAGCTCAACCGCGAGGCCAATACGCTCGGTTCCAAATCGGCCGATGTCGCGGTCACCCGCGAGGCGGTCGAAATGAAGGTCCTGATCGAGCAGATGCGCGAACAGGTCCAGAACCTGGAATAAGCGTGGCGAAAGACGAGACGGCGATGGCCCAAGGTATTCTCTTTATCGTGTCGGCACCCTCGGGTGCCGGCAAGACCAGCCTGGTCAAGGCGTTGCTTGATCGCGACCAGGCACTGGCCCTGTCCGTTTCCTGCACCACGCGGGCGGCGCGTTCCGGCGAGCGCGATGGGGTTCACTATCATTTTTTGGATCGGGAGCGCTTTCGTCGCGAGATCGCCGAGGGCGCCTTCCTTGAGTATGCCGAGGTGTTCGGCAATCTGTATGGGACGCGCGAGCTGGACGTGCGCGACTGCCTCGACCGGGGCAGGGATCTGGTTCTGGAGATCGATTGGCAGGGCGCGCGCCAGGTTCGGGAGCGTTTTTCGGAGGCGGTCAGCGTCTTCGTGCTGCCGCCTTCGGTCGAGGAGTTGGAGCGCCGTCTGCGCGGTCGGGGTACCGATGCCGACGAGGTGATCGCGCGGCGCATGCGTCAGGCGCGCGATGAGATGCTCCATTACGCGGAGTACGATTATCTGGTCGTCAACGATCGCTTCGAGACCGCGCTCGATGCGATCGCGTCGATCGCCATGGCCGAGCGACTGCGTCTGGGACGCCAGAGGTCGCGGCTGAAGTCGCTGCTGGATCCACTGGATTGAGGCGATTTCTGTCCGCGTTCAGGCCACCTGACGCGTCTCGATGCCTGCCTTTCGCGTCGCTCCGGCAGTCGCCTGACATCCGGTTCGGCGGATTCCCGAAGACGAGGGGATGCCGAGCCGAGACATCGAACGGAACGGGATTGACGGGATCGAAAATAGGAATCCGAACAGCCTGTCGATCCACGCTGGACGTGGCTGGCTCGCGGGGATGATCATCAGCGTGAAACCGCTCCGCACTGAATTTCAACCGAGGAAACGAGAATGGCGAGAATTACGGTCGAGGATTGCCTCAACCATGTGGATAACCGATTCAATCTGGTTTTGCTGGCGACCAAGCGCGCCCGCCAACTGGCCAATGGCGTCGAGTCGACCCTGCCCTGGGAGAACGACAAGCCGACCGTGATGGCCTTGCGCGAGATCGCTGCGGGCAACATCAGCAACGCTATGGTTCAAGAGGCCCAGCGTGAGATGGACGAGACTGCGGCGGCCTTGGAGCAAGCGCTGGCCGAGGAGCTGTCCACCGATGCGGGCGAGTCCGAGGCCCCGCGAGATGCGCAGGGTTGATGCGATTTCGGGCACCATGGCCGAGCGTTCCGCAACGGGCGTTCGGATCGGGGTGCGCGCCCTTGGGCGTGCGTCCTTGAGTTCAGGACCGAAGGGGTAGCTTCAGATGTCGACGGCCGCGATTCCCTCGCCCTTGGAGGTCGAGCCTCGGCCCGACTCGGCGGAGCCCGTGGCCAGGAGCGCGGGGCCAGAATCGCTCGGCGAGGGACGCTATCTGGTCAGCGATCTCTGCGCCTACCTCGAAGGCTATCTGCCCCCCGAGCAGGTTGCCGAATGCTATCGGGCCTATCTGTTCGGCGCCGAGGCCCATGAGGGCCAGAAGCGCAAGTCCGGCGAGCCCTATATCTATCACCCGCTCGCGGTCGCGCGCATCCTGGCCGAGATGCGCATGGACTACAAATGTCTGATCGCGGCCCTGCTGCATGACGTCATCGAGGATACCCAGATCCCCAAGGAGCAGGTCGCGTCCACCTTCGGTGAGGACGTCGCCGAGCTTGTCGACGGGGTGAGCAAGCTCACCCAGATCGACTTCAAGTCGCGGGCGGAGGCCCAGGCGGCCAGCCTGCAGAAGATGTTGCTGGCGATGACCCGCGATATTCGGGTCATCCTCATCAAGCTCGCCGATCGGCTGCACAACATGCGCACCATCGACGCCATGAGCCCCGAGGCATGCCGGCGTATCTCGCGCGAGACCCTCGATATCTTCGCCCCCATCGCCAACCGGCTCGGCATCAATTGGATTCGGGTCGAGCTGGAGGAGCTGGCCTTCGCCCACTACTGGCCGTGGCGTCGGCGCGTCATCCAGCGCGCGGTGCAGAAGACGCACGGATCGCGTCTGGAGATGGTCGAGATTGTCGAGACGACGCTCAAGCGCACGCTGCTCCAAGAGGACATCCATGGCGAGGTCGAGGGTCGGCGCAAGCATCTCTACGGCATCTACCGCAAGATGCGCGACAAGTCGCGCAGCTTCTCCGAGCTGCGCGATGTCTTCGCCTTCCGGGTCACGGTGGATCGGGTCGATACCTGCTACAGGGTGCTAGGGCTGGTGCACAACCTCTACAAGCCGGTGCCTGGGCGCTTTAAGGACTACATCGCCATCCCCAAGGCCAACGGATATCAGTCGCTGCATACGGCATTGGTCGGACCGCAGGGGATCCAGATCGAGATCCAGATCCGCACCGAGGACATGCAGCGGGTCGCCGAGTCCGGGATCGCCGCGCACTGGATGTACAAGAGCGGAGGACAGACCGCCTCCAACCCCGCCACCCTGGCGGCGGACTGGCTGCAGAATCTGTTGGAGATGCAGCGCGAGGCGGGCAACTCGCTCGAATTTCTGGAACACGTCAAGGTCGATCTCTTTCCGGGCGAGGTCTACGTCTTCACTCCCAAGGGCCGTATCCTCTCGCTCAAGCGCGGTGCGACGGTGGTCGATTTCGCCTATGCCATCCACTCGGACGTCGGCAACAGCTGCGTGGCGGCGCGCATCGACCGGCGCATGGCTCCGCTGAACACCACGTTACGCAACGGCCAGACCGTCGAGATCATCCCCGCCCCCGGGGCGCGCCCCAATCCGGGCTGGCTCAATTTCGTGGTGACGGCCAAGGCCAGGGTCAGCATCCGAGGCTATCTCAAGAACATCAAACTGCGTGAGGCGCGCGCCTTCGGCCGCCGTTTGCTGAACGCCGAACTCGTCCTTTACAACGGCGACATGGATCGGATCGACCCCGTTCGTCTTGCCGACTATCTGCGGGATGCCAATCTCAAGGATGTCGATGAGCTCTTTGGAGACATCGGGCTTGGCAACCGTCTGGCCGCGCTCGTGGCTCGGCATCTGGTCGGGGCGGAGGGCGAGGAACCGGTCGGCGAGTCGGCCCCGAGCAAGGACGCGCATCCGCACAGCCTGGCGATCCGAGGCACCGAGGGCATGGTGGTCAGCTTTGCCCGCTGCTGCCGCCCCATACCCGGAGACGACATCACCGCGCTCTTCAGCCCTGGCCGGGGCATCGTGGTGCATCGCACCGAGTGTCGGAACCTCGGCAGTCTCGAAGACAAGAAGGACAAGCTGCTAGAGGTCGAATGGGCGAGCGATCCCGAGGGCGAGTTCTCCACCAAGATCCGCGTCGAGATCGGCAATCGGCGCGGTGCGCTGGCCGTCGTGGCCGGAGCCATCGCCGAGCTGGGTTCCAACATCGAGAACGTCCTGTCGCGCGAGAAGGATGGCATGACCACGGACCTTGAATTCCAGCTTCTGGTCAATAGTCGCGATCATCTCGCGCGTATCATGCGCCGACTGAAATTGGTTCCGCTGGTTACCCGTATCACTCGCGTCACCCGATCCTGATCGGTTGCAACCCGCGTCCGCAGGCGCCACCTCAACCGGATACGCGAAACCCATGGCGCCCTCGGCGCGGGAGTCCTGTCTGGTGGAATGCTCGACCGAACACACGCTCGACGAGCGCCGGCTGTTGACCCGGCGCATCATGGATCTGCTCGACGGCTGGGGACTGTCGGCGAGCGACGTCGCCTCCATTCTGCAGTTGCCCCAATCGATCAAGACGCGACACCTGGGCCGCTTCCGCGACGCGGAGCCCTTTCCGGACGATCCTCGTGTGAATCGCCGGGTCGCCTATCTCGCACGGATCGAGGATGCGCTACTCACCTATTTCCCGCGCAATCCCGAGATGCGGAGTCTGTGGGTCAAGCGTGGAAACACGCGTTTCGGGCGCCGCTCTCCGGTCGCCCTCATGGTCGAGGACGGCGAGAGCGGCATGATCTCGGTGTTGTCCCATCTCGACTGCACCTTCGCCTGGGATCTGACCGGCTCCAGGTCCGATTACGGTAACGACCACGCCGATCGCTCAATCCGGCAGGAATAACCCTGCATAGAGTGCTAAAGTAGGCCCGGCAGTCAGCGCGCCTCCACGGCTTCGCGGCTGCCCGGTCGCGACTCGATCGCGCCACCAGGGCTCGCCGATCGCGACGTCTCGGCCTCCAATCGTCCGAGATCTCGTTTGGAGCAGCAGGATCCTCGCGATTCTTCGTCCGCGCCATGCCACGCCGGAACGACCTCCGGCTGGAACGCACCCGTTTTCCACCAGGGCGATCCGGACCCATCAGGTCGGGACCCTTATCCAATGGCTTCGTTCGGCATCGGGGCTTTCCAATTTTCTTCATAACGCAGATGATTGCGCCATGGACGTATTCCCTTTACCTCTAGCCCGTATCGGCATCATCGGTGGCGGTCAGCTCGGCCGCATGATGGCCAAGGCCGCCAAGCGCCTGGGTTGCACCTGCGTGGTGCTGGATCCGACGCCCGGTTCGCCGGCCAGCCAGGTTGCCGGCCACCAGATCCTCGGCGACTATCACGACCCGTCGAAGCTGCGCGAGCTGGCCGAAATTTGCGATGTCATCACCTTCGACATCGAGGACATCGATACCGAGACCCTCGCCCAACTCGAACAGGAGGGTCACCGATTCCATCCCTCCCCACGGGTGCTGGCGCTGATTCAGGACAAGCTGACTCAGAAGCAGGCGTTCGCCGCCGCCGGCATTCCAACTGCGCCTTTCGTCGAGATTTCGGAGCCGAGCCCCGAGGCATTCGCGGCGTTCGGTTATCCCCTGGTCCAGAAGGCGCGCCGTGGCGGCTACGATGGACGGGGCGTCTCCATCATGAAGGCGCCCGAGGACTATGACGCCCATCTGCCCGTGCCCTCGCTGCTGGAGCGTTTCGTGCCTGCCACGAAGGAGCTGGCCGTGGTCGTCGCCCGCGCGCGGGACGGAGAGTGCCGCTGCTATCCGGTGGTCGAGATGTGTTTCCGCTCCGGCGAGAACGTGCTCGATCTGCTGCTGGCCCCCGCCAATATCCCCACCTCGGTCGCCGAGGCCGCAGTCGATCTCGCCGTGCGGACGGTCGAGATGCTCGACGGCGTGGGCATCTTCGGTGTCGAGCTGTTCCTCACCGAGGCGGGCGAACTTCTGGTCAACGAGGTCGCTCCTCGGACCCACAATTCCGGCCATCACACCATCGAGGCCAACGTCACCGATCAGTTCGAGCAGCATCTGCGTGCCGTCGTGGGTCTGCCTCTCGGGGTGACGGACCAACTCTCTCCGGCGGCTATGATCAATCTGCTGGGCGCGCCCGGTCGTCGTGGGCGCCCCGTCATCAAGGGCATGGCCGAGGCATTGGCCATCCCGGGCGTGTGTTTGCACCTATACGGCAAGGCGACCAGCGCACCCTTTCGCAAGATGGGCCATGTGACGGTTCTAGATCCCGACATCGAGACCGCCAAACGCAAGGCCGAGCGCGTTCGCGACCTGATCGAGATCTCAGCAGAGGATCATCCATGACCCAAACATCTACCCAGCTCCGGCCCAAGGTCGGCATTATCATGGGCAGCGACTCCGACCTTCCGGTCATGCAGGAGGCGGCCGCCATCCTCAAGGAGTTCGGCGTGCCTTACGAGATGACCATCGTCTCGGCCCATCGTACCCCCAAGCGTCTCTACGATTATGCCGAGACCGCCGTCGCGCGCGGATTGCAGGTCATTATCGCCGGCGCGGGCGGTGCGGCCCATCTGCCCGGCATGGCGGCGGCCATCACCCCGCTGCCGGTGATCGGTGTGCCGGTGAAGACCTCGACCCTGTCGGGAGAGGATTCCCTGCTGTCGATCGTGCAGATGCCCGCCGGGGTTCCGGTGGCGACCGTCGCCATCAACGGTTCCAAGAACGCGGGGATCCTCGCGGCCCAGATCATCGGCGCCTCCGATCCCGCGATGTGCGAGCGGGTCGCCAACTACAAACGCGATCTGGAGGCGATGGTGATGGAAAAGGTCGCCCGGCTGGAGACGCAGCAGACCCAGGACGCCTGATGCAGGCTGTCCCGTCCCGCATCCTCGCGCACGATGGCGCTCTGGGACAGCGGGCTCGGGAAATCCGTTTGGGTTTCACCGCGAAGCGCCGGATCTGTGAACTGATACAGGTTTCCGGATCGGCTTGCGGGCCAGGATCCTCAATTGGATGTATCGTTGACGCAATGGCCCCTTCGCTGTCGGTCGAAGTTTTGCCACGTGCCCAAGGGGCTGGCCACTAATGGAGTGACTCGTGGACATCGCCGAACTACTCGCCTTCAGTGTCAAGAACAACGCCTCGGACCTGCATCTGTCGGCCGGCTTGCCTCCGATGATCCGTGTCGATGGGGATATGCGCCGGATCAACGTTCCGGCGCTCGAGCATCGCTCGGTTCACTCGCTTGTCTACGACATCATGAACGACAAGCAGCGCAAGGATTACGAGGAATTCCTGGAGACCGACTTCTCGTTCGAGATCCCCGGCGTGGCGCGTTTCCGTGTCAATGCCTTCAACCAGAAGCGCGGTGCCGGCGCCGTCTTCCGTACCATCCCCTCCAAGGTGCTGACCCTGGAAGACCTCAATGCGCCGTCTTCCTTCAAGGACATCATCAACGTTCCGCGCGGTCTCATTCTGGTCACCGGGCCGACCGGTTCGGGTAAATCGACCACGCTGGCCGCGATGGTCGACCATCTCAACGATCACGAGTATGCGCACATCCTCACCATCGAGGATCCGATCGAATTCGTCCATACCAGCAAGAAGTGCCTGGTCAACCAGCGCGAAATCCATCGCGATACGCTGGGCTTCAGCGAGGCGCTGCGTTCCGCGCTGCGTCAGGACCCGGACATCATCCTGGTCGGCGAGATGCGCGATCTGGAGACCATTCGTCTGGCATTGACCGCCGCCGAGACGGGCCATCTGGTGTTCGGAACGCTGCACACCACTTCGGCGGCCAAGACCATCGACCGTATCATCGACGTCTTCCCGGCGGCCGAGAAGGATATGGTTCGCGCCATGCTCTCGGAGTCGCTGCGGGCGGTCGTTTCGCAGACGCTGATGAAAAAGATCGGTGGCGGTCGAATCGCGGCCCACGAGATCATGATCGGCACGCCCGCGATTCGAAATCTGATCCGCGAGGCCAAGGTCGCACAGATGTATTCGGCCATCCAGACGGGCCAGGCCCACGGCATGCAGACGCTGGATCAGAACCTCAAAGAACTCATTCAGAAGGGGCTCATCTCGCGCAAGGATGCCCGCGCCAAGGCGCAGAACAAGGAAGATTTCGTGTAATCAAGCTCCACTGGTCCTGGTCTGAGCGAGGCGTTCGCATCTGGCGCCTGGCCGAACCGGTCTGGACGCTCTATGACGGGGGATAGAGGATGTCGATGGATCTCAAGCGTGCGTTGGAGCAACTCTTGGGGGCTCTGGTCGAGAAGAAGGGGTCGGACCTCTTCATCACCTCCGGTTGGCCGCCCAGCATCAAGATCGACGGGGCCATCTATCCCGCTGCCAAACAGCCCTTGTCCGCCGATCAGGCGCGCACCATGGTCATGGAGATCATGAACGAGCGTCAGCGCGCCGAGTTCGACGATACCAAGGAGTGTCAATTCGCGCTCGATCGTGCCCCGCTCGGCCGTTTCCGCGTCAGTGCCTTCGTTCAGCGCGATTCGGTGGGAATGGTCCTGCGGCGTATCGAGACCCGTATCCCGACCCTGGAGGAGCTCAAGCTGCCCTCGGTGCTGCGCGATCTGGCCATGACCAAGCGCGGCCTGGTGATCTTCGTTGGCGCGACCGGCACGGGTAAGTCGACCTCGCTGGCGGCCCTGGTCGGTTATCGCAACCGCCACAGCTCGGGACACATCATCACCATCGAGGATCCGATCGAGTACGTGCACGAGCACGACGGCTGCATCATCACCCAGCGCGAGGTCGGGGTGGATACCGAGTCCTTCGAGGTGGCCCTGCGCAACACGCTGCGGCAGGCCCCGGATGTCATCCTGATCGGCGAGGTCCGCACCCGCGAGACCATGGAGTACGCCATCACCTTCGCCGAGACCGGACATCTGGTACTGGCCACGCTCCATGCCAACAACGCCAACCAGGCGCTGGATCGCGTGATCAACTTCTTCCCCGAGGAGTCGCGCAACCAGATGCTGATGGACCTGTCCCTGAACCTCAAGGGAATCGTCGCCCAGCAGTTGGCGCCACGTAAGAGCGGTCAGGGCCGACGCGCGGTGATCGAGGTCCTGCTCAATACACCGCTTGCGGCGGACCTCATCCGCATGGGCGAGGTGCACAAGCTCAAGGACCTGATGAAGCGTTCCGGCGAACAGGGCATGATCACCTTCGACCAGGCCCTCTTCAATCTCTACCAGGAAGGCGAGATCACCTACGAGGACGCGCTACGCTATGCCGATTCGGCCAACGAGGTGCGGCTCATGATCAAGCTCCAGGGTGGAACCGCCCAGCGCGCCGCCACCGACCGCTCGATCGACGGCATCACCCTGGTCGAGGACGAGGATCCGAATCGGATGTGAGCGATAGCCGCCGGCTTCCAGTGGCCAGCCACCAGCTGGAAGCTGGCGGCTGGACTCACCGCTCGAAGACGATGCGCCCGCCGAGCAATGTCCAACTCACCCGTCCCCGCATCTCCTGCTCGTTGAACGGCGTATGCAGTCCATGACTGATGAGCGTGGCCGGGTTCACCACCCAGGTCGTCTCGGGGTCGAAGACGCAGATATCGGCCGGTTCGCCCGGCGCGATGCGCCCGAGAGCGCGTCCGAGAATGGTCGCTGGTCCATGGGTCAGACGCCCGATCAGGGTCGCCAGATCCATCACACCCTCGTCCGCTAACCGCAAGGCCAAGGGCAGCAAGGTTTCCAGTGCCGAGATGCCAGGCGCCGTCTCGGGGAAGGGCGCGAGCTTGGCGTCGGCGTCGTGCGGTTGGTGATCCGAACAGATGGCCGAGATCACGCCCGCCGCGACCGCCGCGCGCAAGGCTTCGCGGTCGGCTCGCGTGCGCAGCGGCGGAATCAGGTGGCAGTTCGCGTCGAAGCACTCCAGGTCGTCCTCGGTGAGGAAAAGCTGGTGCATGCTGACATCGGCCGTGACCTGTATGCCACGCCGGCGCGCCTCGGCGAGCATGGCAACGCCCCGCGCTGTCGAGAGTCCACGGAAATGGATGCGGGCTCCGGTCTGTTCGGCCAGGGCCAGATCCCGTGCGACCGCGACCGTCTCGGCAGCCTCAGGAATGCCCGGCAGGCCCAGGCGCGTGCTCACCAGTCCCTCGTGTGCGCAGCCCTCCTCGCTCAAGGCAGCATCCTGCGGATGCAGGAAGACGGTGAGTCCGAAGGTCGTCGCGTATTCCATGGCGCGTCGCTGGACCTGGGTGTCGCGGATGGGGCGGTCGGCCTGGCTCAACACCGGGCAGCCAGCCTGCTTGAGCGCTGCCATCTCGGTGATCTTGGCGCCTTTCAGACCTTGTGTGACCGCTCCGGCCGGAAGCACTCGGGCGAATCCGTGACGCTCGGCCGTTTGGTGGACCAGTTGCGCGACCGCTGGGGTGTCGATTACGGGCAGCGTGTCCGGGGGGCAGCAGAGCGTGGTGACGCCGGAGGCCGCTGCGGCACGGGTCTCGCTGGCGATGGTCGCCTTGTGTTCGTGGCCGGGCTCGCGCAGCCGGGCGCAGAGGTCGACGAATCCGGGGCAGATCAGCTGGTCGCGTGCATCGAGGGTGCGATCCGGTTGGAAGCCCGAGGGGGCTGCGCCGATGGCCAGCACCTTGCCGTCGGCGATGTGCAGATCCGCTTCGCCGTCGAGGCCGCTGGCGGGATCGATCAGCCGTCCGTTGCGGATACTGATACGAGGTCCGTTAGCCATCGACGTCTCCTTGGGGCTGGCTCTTGAGATTCTGGGTGCCGATGCACATGGACATGACCGCCATGCGCACGGCGATGCCGTTGCTGACCTGTTCGAGGATCACCGATCGCGGGCCGTCGGCGACCTGCGAATCCATCTCCACCCCTCGGTTGATGGGCCCCGGATGCATCACGATGGCGTCCGGTTGGGCGGTCGAGAGGCGTTCCTCGGTGAGTCCGAACAGCCGGAAATATTCGTGTTCGCTGGGTAGCAGCGAGCTGTTCATGCGCTCGCGTTGAATGCGCAGCATGATGATGACATCAACGTCGCGCACCCCCTCGCGCAGGTCGTGATAGGCGTGCACACCGAATGCCTCCTCAATGCCGTTGGGCATGAGTGTGCTGGGGGCGATGACCCGAACTTCGGGCACGCCCAGCGTCTTGAGCGCCAGGATCTGCGAGCGCGCGACGCGCGAGTGCATGATGTCGCCGACGATGGCGACCCGAAGCCGGCTGAAGTCCTGTTTGTGCCGGCGGATGGTGAACATGTCGAGCATCGCCTGGGTCGGATGCGCGTGACGTCCGTCCCCGGCATTGATGACGCTGACGTGCGGATCGGCGTGGGCGGCGATGAAATGGGCCGCGCCGCTGGTCGCGTGACGCACCACGAACATGTCGACGTGCATCGCCTCGAGGTTGCGCAGGGTGTCCAGCAGGGTCTCGCCCTTGGCTGTGGCCGAAGTCGATATGTTGAGGTTGAGCACGTCCGCCGATAGCCGCTTGGCAGCCAGTTCGAAGGTGGTGCGCGTGCGGGTGCTGGTCTCGAAGAAAAGGTTGGCGATCACCTTGCCGCGACAGAGCGGCACCTTTTTGACCGCCTGTTGGGCGACGCCGAGGAAGCCCTCCGCCTGGTCGAGGATGTCGGTCAGCAGGTTGCGGCTCAGTCCCTCGGTGGTGAGGAAATGCTTGAGGTTGCCCTGTGCATCGAGTTGCGGATTCTGTTTGCTCATCGATTATGTGGGGTCCGAATCTGATTGCGTGCGCGCGTCCTGGCCGGACTTGCGGTCTGAGCTCGGCTTGGTGGCGGCGTGACGCGGTGTCTTTCCTCTGAGCATCAACAGGGGCTCGGGACCACTGAGCTTGATCTGCTCGTCGCGCTCCAGCTTGGCGTGCAGTCCGACCACATCGGGCGCGATCGGAAGTTCGCGTCCATCGCGCTCGGCCAGGGTCGCCAGCATCACGGAGGCAGGCCGGCCATAGTCGAACAGCACGTTGAGCGCCGCGCGGATGGTGCGTCCGCTCTGCAGGACGTCGTCCACCAGAATCAGGTTGCGGTCGTCCACCCCGACCGGGAGATAGGACGGGCGGACCTGCGGATGCATGCCGATGCGGGTGAAGTCGTCGCGGTAGAATGAGATGTCGAGATGGCCGATCGGGTCGCTGATCCCGAGACGCTCGTGCAGTCGGTCGGCGACCCAGACCCCGCCGGTATGAATACCGATCATCAAGGGGTCCTGGATGCCGCGCTCGGCGATCAGGGCCGTCAGATCATCGGCCATGCGGGCGATGGCGGCATCCACCTCGCCCGCGTCTTTCCAGATGTCAGTCTTGCTCACAAAGCCAGGTTTCCAGAATGAGGGCGGCCGCCAGGGCGTCGACGGCATCCCGCGTGGATGGTTTGCGTCCGGAGCGACCCCGTGCGGGGCCCTGGGGGCGCTCGTTGAGTTGGCGTTTGGCCTCGACGGAGGTCAGGCGCTCGTCGATCAGGTGGACCTTTAGACCGTAGCGTCCCTCCAACTGGCGAGCGAAACGGTGAACCCGTGGCGACCAGTCGACCTCGGTATCGTCCATGTTGAAGGGAAGCCCGACGACCAGGGCGCTTGGTTTCCATTCCTCGATCAGCGCTCCGATTCCAGCCCAGTCGGGCTTTTCGCCCTGGCCGCGCAAGGTCGCCAGCGGGGTCGCGGAGCGGGTCAGGGTTTGGCCGACGGCCACACCGATCTTTCGTGGGCCGAAATCGAAGCCCAGCAGGGTCGTCATACGAGGCTCCGAAGGCGGGTCAGGCGTGCCCGGCCTCGCCGCTGAGCAGATTCAGATCCACACCGAGCAGCTGGGCTGCCGCCATCCAGCGCGTGCTCGGATCCATTTGGAAGATG
Organism: Thiorhodococcus fuscus; assembly: GCF_042682685.1. Lineage (NCBI taxonomy): Bacteria > Pseudomonadati > Pseudomonadota > Gammaproteobacteria > Chromatiales > Chromatiaceae > Thiorhodococcus > Thiorhodococcus fuscus. The sequence continues at coordinate 28,319 of NZ_JBHUHX010000061.1, read as the reverse complement.
ACCTCGTCGCTCGCTGGTCCGCTGAGCCAGGCGTTGGCGCTCATTTCCTGTTCCAGCTGGCCACCGCCCCATCCGGCATAGCCCAGGGCGACCAGGATCTGGTCCGGCCCCTCGCCCTTGGCAATCGCCTCCAGGACGTCGCGCGAGGTGGTGACGCTGATGTCCGGGGTGATGTTGAGCGTGGAATCGAAGGCCGGGCCGGCCGTGTGCAGGACAAAGCCTCGATCGGTTTGTACCGGACCGCCTTGGTAGACGGGGGTGCTTCCTATCGTGGGCTGGTCCACCTTGATCTCCAGCTGACCGAGCAGTTCGCCGAGCGTGACGTCGATCTGTCGGTTGATCACGATGCCCATGGCCCCTTGCTCGGTGTGCTCGCAGATGTAGGTCACGGTCCGCGAGAAATTGGGGTCCGCGAGTGCTGGCATCGCGATGAGGAAATGGTTCGTCAGAGAGGTGCTGAAGGGCATGACTCTAGTATCCTGATCGGCACGAGGTGTGGCAAGGGTGGCCGGACCGCATTCAGCGCGAATTCCCGAGCTGGCGCGCTGAATGACATCTTATCAGTATCGCGCAATCCGGGGGGGCGGGGCTATCGCTCCCAGCCGAGGACGTCTCCGCGCATGAACTGCCAGGTGCGGATGATGTCCAGCACATCGGTTTCGGCGGCGATATCTGGAGGAAAGGGCGAATAGGGCGCGGCCAGCTCGACGATCTGAATCGCCGCCTCGTCGAGCAGGTCTGAGCCGGACGAGCGGACGATGCGGATGCGCTCCACGCTGCCGTCCGAGCGGATCGCGACATGCAGGATGAGACTGCCGTAGAGGCGCGCCTCCTTCGCGGCTTGAGGGTAGTTGAGGTTGCCGATCCGTTCCACTTTACGTGCCCAGGCGCTCAGATAGCTCGCATAGCGGAACTCGCGCGTGCTGGCACTGATCGACTTGCGTCGAACGCGCCGTGCATAGGCTGAACTCTGAGCCTCTAGATTGGAGGTCAGACGCGCGATCTCACGGCTCTGGCTCGCCAGTATGCCTGCCGCATCGATCGGCGGGCGCGTGGGCGGGAGATCCGCGAGCGTTTCATCCGGGCGTTTGGCGGCGAGAACGTCGAGTTCCTCCTCGGGAGGCGGCGGGGGTGCCGTTTTTGGCGCCGGTTCGGGCGCGGTCTCCACGACCGCTTCCGTGACCTCGGGAAGCGGTTCGGGTGGCGTCTTCTCGGGAGCCGGGTCGACCTCCTGGATCGCTTCGCCAGGCGAGGACAGCGCAGTGGTACCGGTTGGCGATGCGCCGGTTTGGGTGCGCTGGGCCAGTGCCGCGTCCGGCGCGGCATAGTCGGCTGTATGCCCGCCCTCGGTGAGGACCAGAATTTCCAGAGCCGTTTCCGGGATCGGGGGTGGCTTCGGCGGTTGGATGTCGAGCGCGAGCAGCGCCACCAGATGCAGCAGGCCGGCCCCGATCAAGGCGAGGATGAAAGCCGGCGAGGGCGTCTGTCCGTGATGTATGCGGAGCGCGTGCGGAAGTTCCTGTTCGCCGGGGCGACGGTCCATGTGCTTCAGATCTCCGCCTTGTCCGTTTCCGGTGGCCTGGTTTTGGGTCTGACGACCTCGACCCCATTGTGATCCTCGACCCACTGGATGCGCTTCGCCATCTCTGCGGTCAGGTGAACCCTGCCCTGACGGTCGATCAGGATGGCGTGGTCGATGCCCATCTGAGTGGCGATCCTGCGCCATTCGCTCGGTCCGGCGATGAAGAGTGCGGTCGCCGCAGCGGCGGCCGTCTCGGCCCGGGGATGGGCGACGGTGACGGCCCGCATCCCTGTGGCGGGCCGGCCGGTCCTCGGGTCGAGGATGGCGTGGTAGAGAACGCCCTCGTAAAGGAAGTCGCGCTCGTACTCGGCGGCGGTGACCACCGCTTCGTCGCCTCGGATCGACAGGATGGCGAAAACGCCCGAGCCCGTCGCACGTCGGATCGGGATGCGCCAGGGCTGGCCGCTGCGATCGCCGATCGCGCGCAAGGCCCCGCCTGCCTGGATCATGGCGTTGCGAATGCCCAGATCCCGGAGCTGCTCGATCGCCAGGTCGATGGCGGCGCTTTTGGCGATGGCGGAGAGGTTCAATCGAAGTGCCGGGTTGTGTCCGGTCACTTCCAGCCCTTCGATCTCGATCTGCCCCACTCTGGGAGCGGCCGCGACCAGCTGCGCGATCGCGTCTCCGGAGGGGGGGGGATGGCTGCGCGGGCGCGTCTCATCGAAGCCCCAGAGGTGAGTCAGTTTACCGATCGCTGGGTTGAAGAGCCCGTCGCTCTGCGATTCGTAGAGCTTGCATTGACGGATCAGCCCTAGCAGTGAAGGGGGCGGGATGAAGGGGCGTCCGGTCGGGAGAAGCCGGTTGACCCGTTTCATGGGGCCGTCGTTCGGTGCGCCCCATTCCCGTTCCAGGTAGGTGAAATCCTGGGCGATGAGATCGGATGCCAGCCGCGCCTGCTCCTTGCTGATGCCAACCAGGCTCACGTCCACTTGGCTGTCGAAGGCGGAAAATTGGGTGATGATGACCGGGCTGCGTTCCCGGCAGGCGCTCAAGGCGATCGCTAGGATCAGCATGGCGGCCGTCAGGATAGTCGCTCGGGTTCGAGTCGAGGGCGACGACGAGTGCTGCATGGGGCCGTTCCTCTTTGATTTCGGTGCGAGCGCCGGGGCTTTGTGGTCCTGGTGCGGCGCGGCGTTGGGGCGGGCGACGCGTCTGGGTTCAGCGTGTGGCGCGACCGCCGTCCGTGCCGTTCGCGCCTCGGTCGCTCAGGTGCCGTTCGATGCAGTCCATGAGGTCGCCAGCGATATCGAGGCCGTAGGCGGCGTCCAACTCGCGGATGCAGGTCGGGCTGGTGACGTTGATTTCGGTCAGATGGTCGCCGATCACATCCAGGCCGGCGAACAGGATGCCGCGCGAGCGCAGCTCGGGACCGACCTGCTCGGCGATCCAGCGGTCACGCTCGGTCAGCGGGCGGGCCTCGGCCGAGGCGCCGGCCGCCAGGTTGCCACGGGATTCGCCAGGCGCTGGAATGCGCGCCAGGCAATAGGGAACGGGCGCGCCGTCGATCATCAGGATCCGTTTGTCGCCATCGGCGATGGCGGGCAGGAAGCGCTGGGCCATGCAGTAGCGGCGTCCGTGATCGGTCAAGGTCTCGATGATGACATTCAGGTTGGGATCGTCGTGCCGGATGCGAAAGATCGAGGCACCTCCCATGCCGTCGAGCGGCTTGAGCACGATGTCGTCGTGGTACCGATGGAAATCGCGGATGTCCTGGGCGCTCCGGCTGATGAGGTTCGGTGGCGTGCAGTGCGGGAAGGTGGCGGCGAAAACCTTCTCGTTGGCGTCGCGCAGGCTGCGCGGATCGTTGACGACCAGACAGCCCTCGCGTTGGGCCTGTTCCAGGAAATAGGTGGCGTAGATGTACTCCAGGTCGAAGGGCGGATCCTTGCGCATCAGTACGGCGTCGAGCTCGCCCAATGGACCGGTCGTCTCGCCCGTGAAGCGATACCAACCCTGCGCGTCGTCCGTGACCTCGACCGATCTCAACCGGGCCTGGGTGATGCCTCCGGCCATGGAAATGTCCGCCGGCTCGGCGTACCACAGCCGCCAGCCTCGCCGCTGAGCGGCTAGCATCATGGCGAAGGTGCTGTCCTTTTTGATGTTGATGGATCCGATCGGATCCATCAGAAAACCGATTTCGCGTGACATGGTGCGCAGTGTACTTCAGTGGTTAGTAAGGTGGTAAGGGCATGCCGTCGCTCTTGCATGGCGAGGCCGTTGCTTCTAGCATCCGAACCATTCGACGCATTGGGATACTCTCGGCTCCAAGGAATCGGCCCCCGTGAATCATGTCGTCAGATCCGAAAAGGGTGACCGTGTTCACATCGACGCGTCCCCCCGGCCATGGTAAAACTCCCAACATGTATTGCCGTCCTCCCAACTTGTCGCGGCATTAGTCCGCATGCGTGACGGATCATGAAGGATAACCTCGATTTGCGCGGCGCTAGAGTTCTGGTCATTGATGACAGCAAGACGATTCGTAGAAGTGCCGAGACGCTCTTGAACAAGGCCGGATGTGAGGTTTGCGTCGCCGAGGACGGGTTTGAGGCGCTTGGCAAGATCGTGAGCTTCAAGCCTGATCTGGTCTTTGTCGATATCATGATGCCGCGCCTGGACGGCTACCATACCTGTGCGCTGATCAAGAGCAATCCCAATCTTCGCCATACCCCGGTCGTGATGCTGTCGAGTAAGGACGGCTTATTCGATCGGGCGAAGGGGCGAATGGTCGGGGCGCAACTCTACCTTTCCAAACCCTTCACTGGAGATGAGCTCCTAGAGGCCGTGCGCGGCAGTCTTCGCCAAGCGACCGGTTCGGAATGAACCGGGTTCCGATGTTTACGTCTCGCCGCCGGTTGGGTGGCGTGATTGGTCGATCCGGCGGGTCGCGCGCTTAATGGTCACTTGTTCAGGGATATTCGTCGACGAGCTTCAAGGCATGCCATGAGACGCTTTTTCCGCAAACCGAATCCGCCCGCCCAAGATCTGAGTGCGGCGGCGGTTGGTACCGCGACGGTTCTGGTGGTCGACGACTCACCGACCGAGACGCGGATACTGACCCATATCCTGACCAAGGCCGGCTATCGCGTCGAGACCGCCACGAATGGCGAGGAGGCGATCGAGGCGGTGCACCGCAACTGCCCCGACCTCATCCTCATGGATGTGATCATGCCGGTGCTGAACGGCTATCAGGCAACCCGGATGTTGCGTCGTGATCCCGAAACGGCGGACATCCCCATCATCATGGTCACGACCAAGGACATGCAGACCGATCGTACCTGGGGACTGCGGCAGGGCGCGAACGACTACCTGATCAAGCCTGTCGATCGCCAGCTGTTACTCGACCGCATTCGCGAACTTCTGGGTGGCTGACGCAGATGGCCCGCTCGGAACGCTCACGGACCGAACTGCTTGAAATGATTCGCAAGCTCGACGCCCGTTGTCGGGCGCGGGCTGCGGGGCTGCCGGACGAAGACCGTCCACCCGACAGTTGGGCGGCGGTGTTGTTCAAGCTGCACGCACGCCAGTTTCTGACGCCTTTGGAGCAGATCTCCGAGGTGCTTGAGCTGCCTTGGGATATCACGCGGGTTCCTGGAACCAAGCCCTGGTTGCTCGGGGTGGCGAACAACCGCGGAACCTTGCTTCCGATTTACGACCTCGCGAATCTCATGGACGGCAGTCAGCCGCCGAGTCGCCGCAAGCGTCCCGATTCGGGCGCGGACCGACGCCGCGAACTGCGCAGTCGTGAGCGCGTATTGGTCGTCCGACAGGATGAGCTGCCCTGCGGTCTGGTCGTTTCGGAGGCTATCGGTATGCGTTACATCAAGAACACCGATCGCGTGGACGGCTCCAGGGACGATCTGGGGCCGAGCGGATCCTATGTCGAGTCGTTCTTCCTGCTCGACGGCGCGCCTCTCCCCGTCATTCGTTTGGTCGAGCTGATGGCCGATCCGGCCTTCAACGCCGCCAAGGTGTGAGCGACGGGTCGCGGCGTTGGGCCGGTTCGTCCCGGCTTTTGATCGGACGGTTGGATCCCGAGGCGTCGCGTGCCATTCGAGTATTAAACGGACACTAACACTAGATAAAACCGCATCGGGAGTCGGCACCAGATGGCGAAGCGAATGAAGATGAACTTGGGAGCGGCCGCAGGAGGGGGGATCCGCTGGACCAGCGTCCTGCTGTCGCTGGTCGCATTGGTTTTTGCGGCCTTGGCCCTGATGAGCTACCTCCAGTTGGTCGGTCAGAGCGCGCAGGGTGCGCGTCAGGCGACGCTTGCCTCCGCGCAGAAGGACCTGACTCAGGAATTGGTCCGGCTCGCGAATCGCTCCATTCGGGGCGACACGGATGCCTTGAAGCGGCTGGGTCCCGAGCAGGCTCGTCTCAAGGCCGGATTCGCCGAGCTGGCGAGCGGGCTGGAGCAGACCCGGGGTGCCGTCGGATCGGATTCGATCGAGGCGCAGCTCGCTCAGGCCGAGCGTGCCTGGGGCGGTCTCAGTTCCGGGGTCGATCGGATACTTGCCGCTCAGGACTCGCTCGTTGCCTTTCATTCGGGAGTCGGATCGCTCGAATCCATGCTTCCCAAGGTGCGTGAAGCCATGAGCCAGGCGGCGGCCCGCATGGCCTCGGCGGGTCTGCCGGCCGATCAGGTGCTGGAGGCCGGACTGCAGGTTTCCCGGCTGGATCAGATGGCGTTGGCCCTGGCCAAGCTCGCGAGCGGTGGCGACACGACCACTCAGGCCGCCGCTGATCTGGCCAAGGCGCGAGATGCCTTTACCGCTGGGCTCGACTCCCTGACGGCCAAGGTTGCCGCCGGCTCCGCAGTGTCTGCGGCGCTTCGGGATGTGGCCCCCCGCTTTGCGACCCTTGCCACCCAGTCCAAGGAGCTGCTCCAGACCCTCGACTCTGTGCAGCCATTGCTGGACCTGCCGGCGGATCTGGACGCCAAGGGTCGGCAGGTGGAAAGCGCGCTCGATGGTCTTTCGGCCGGCTACCAGGGGCTCGGCGCCCGGGTGCGCGTCGCTGGAATGGAGATCGGTCCGAATGCCGTTCTGCTCTTCGCAGGCCTTTCTCTGCTCGCGTTGGTGCTGCTGGTGATCGTCACATCGCGCGACGCCAAACATCGCGAGCTGGTATCCACGTCACAGACCGAGCGCGACGAGCGCGCCATCCTACGGCTATTGGATGAGTTGGGCGATCTGGCCGACGGCGACCTCACCGCCGAGGCTACGGTCACCGAGGACAAGACCGGAGCCATTGCCGATGCCTTCAACTACGCGATCGAGGCATTGAGGGGGCTGGTGACGACGATCAACGAGACGGCCTCCAAGGTCTCGAATTCGGCGCAGGAGAGCCGTGCCGTTGCCTCGCGATTGGCCGAGGCGAGTAGCGTTCAGTCGTTGCAGATCACCCAAACCTCGGCTGCGGTGCAATCCCTCACGGTGCAGATCGATGAGGTCGCGCGCAACGCAGGCGAGTCGGCCGAGGTCGCTTCGCGCTCGGTCGAGGTGGCCGGACGTGGCGCTCAGACGGTGCGCGACACCATTCAGGGAATGGACGCCATTCGCGAGCAGATCCAGGAGACTTCCAAGCGCATCAAGCGGCTTGGCGAGAGTTCCCAAGAGATCGGCGAGATCGTCGAGCTGATCGACGACATCGCCGACCAGACCAATATCCTCGCCCTGAATGCGGCCATGCAGGCCGCCATGGCGGGCGAGGCGGGGCGCGGCTTCGCGGTGGTTGCCGACGAGGTGCAGCGTCTGGCCGAGCGTTCTCGTAGCGCGACCAAGCAGATCGAGGTCTTGGTCCGCACCATTCAGGCGGATACCAACGAGGCGGTGAGTTCGATGGAGGCCAGCACCGCTGGCGTCGTGGAGGGGGCGAATCTTGCCGAGAATGCCGGCGACGCCCTGCGCGAGATCGAAAACGTGTCGGCCTACATCGCCGACTTGACCAAGCGTATCGCCGATTCCTCCCAGCGCCAGTCTCGCCAGGCCGCTGAGATCAACGATACGGTGCAGGCCATCCGGGCGATCACCGAGGAGAACAACGATGGCACCAGACGCGCTGCCGAATCGGTCGAAGAACTCGCTAACCTGTCTATTGAATTGCAACGTTCGGTGGCCGGGTTTCGGCTTCCCTAACCCACAGGCTCACCACGAGTAGCGGGCCCATGGCAGATAAGAAGCTGGTTGGTGGCCTGAAATGGGTCAAGGGAGAGATCGGTTCCACGCTACGTCCGGTCCGTGATCTGGTCGAGGAGGGTCGCGCGGGCGACTCGCCGATGGATCTCGGTCCGGCGCGGCAGGCGCTCGATCAGGTGCAGGGGGTGTTGCTGGCGTTGCAGCTCTCCAGCCCGGCGCGTCTCGTCGACGAGATGTCTCGTCTGGTCGAGCGTCTGGGCGATGGGGATGCGGAGCAGATCAAGCGCGCAGCCGAGGCCATGGGCCAGGCACTGAACCAGCTGAACGGTCACCTCGATCGTTTGGACGCCGGATTCGACGAGCCTCCGCTCAGTCTCTGGTCGATCATCAACGAGGTGCGTGCGGCCTCCGACAACCTGCCGCTCACGCATTCCGAGCTCCTGAACTTTGCCGCCGTCAACGCGGATGGCGACTCGCAATGGATGCCGGAGGAGCTGGACATCCTGGCCGAGGTCATGCGTCAGGTGCGCCCACAGTTCCACCGCCATCTGGTCGAGTGGTTCCGTGGTGCCCCCGAGAATCAGGGGCTTCTCTACCTGGGGCAGCTCTTCCATCAACTCCACGGCTATCTCAAGGAGGGACTGCTCGCCGATCTCTTCCGGCTCGCCGAGGCCTATGTCGAGTCGCTGCGCGACGGGAGGATGCCGTCCGGTCCACAGACCCGGAGTTTGCTCGGGCATCTGGATTGGGTGCTCAAGCCCTTGGTCCAGACCCCTCCGCAATGGCCCGAGGTCGATGCGCTGACCCTGATCGAGCAGTTTCTGAGTGCGCTCGTCGAGGCCGGCATCGAATTCCCCGAGATCGCCCAATTGCAGGCCACCTATGGTTTCGTGCGCTCCGGCACGAACGGACGGCTCGACGACTCTGTCGGGCTCGACGACGAGGCCATGCTGGCAGAGCTTGCGGAAAGCGCGTTGGCCGAGCTCTCCGAGCTCAAGGAACGCTTCGACCGCTTGGCCCACGACGACCAGCCGGATCCGAGCGATCTGGATATCTTCTGCTCCACCCTACAGCGTCTTGCGAGTCTGCTGGATGACGTCGAGGTGGGAAATCTACCGGCCCGCATGCGGGCCTTGGCCGACAATTTCGCCGCAGCGACCTCAGGCTCTTCCGACGGCGGTGCGCGGCTCGAATCCTATGCCATGGAATTGCTGGGAATCGAGGCGGTGCTCCTCGCCTACGCGGGCCATCGTAGCCATGCGTCCGATCAGATCATCGCACCAGACATGGATCTGTCCGAGCTCACCTCGGCGACACTGCGCGAGGCCGGCTACGAGATGGTGCGCGTCAAGGACGCGGTGACGACCTGGCACACCGATCTGGCCGAGCAGGATGCCCTGGCACCTGTTCGCGGACATCTGTTCAGCGTGTCCGGTGCGCTTCGCATCCTTGGAGAGGACGCCGCTGCCGACTGCGTCGACGCTTTGGGCGAGATCATCACGCATCGCTACGCTCAGTTCGGCCACCGACCGTCGGATACCGAGTTCGATCATCTGGCCGATGCCATCGCCGCCATCGAACTCTATATCGGTCATCTGCAAGAGCCCATGCCGCTCGGCCTCGATCTGGTCGAGCGTGCCGGCGAGGCCATCGAGGCGTTGCGCGCCTTGCCCGAGGTCGAGTCTCGATCGAGCGGTCTTCTGGAAACGGGGTCTGAGGAGACCGGGTATCAGGAGGCGGACTGGCCCGAGACCTTCGCGCTGGATGAGAGGCCCTTCGAGGTCGCCTACTCCGAGCCGGCACCCGAGGGTGTCGAGTCGACCGCGACCTCCGGAGAAATCGAGACCGAGTTCCTCGACATCTTCATGGAGGAGGCGCGCGAGGAGACCGCAACGGCCCAGGCTCAGTTCGCACGCTGGGAATCCAATCCGCACGACGTCGATGCGCTCGCCACATTGCGGCGCAGCTTCCATACGCTCAAGGGCAGCGGCCGGTTGGTCGGCGCCCTGCAGGTCGCCGATTTTGCTCAGGTCATCGAGCTCTTGCTCGATCGTCTGATCGAATCCCAGCGGTTGCCGAGCGAGGAGGCTCTCGCCTGCGTCTCGGACGCCGTCTCCATGCTTCCCGATCTGGTGTCCGCCGAGGGAGAGGGGCGCCAGTTCGAGATCGCGCCCATGGTGGCGCGGGCCAACGCCCTCAAGGACCAGTTCGCTCAGACCACGAGCGATTCAGCGCCCTTCCCTTCCGCGTCCGAGTCGGAGGCTCCGGTCGCCCGGCCGGAGTTCGTCGAGGATCACGACAGCCTTTTCGCCGACGACGAGGAGCTGCTGCGCATCTTCCAGACCGAGACCCACGAGCATCTCGTCGTGCTGCGCGAGTTCCTTGACGGGGTCGAGTCCTCGGGAGCCAAGGTCGGCGAGCCGATTCAGCGGGCGCTCCACACCCTGACCGGCAGTGCCCGTATGGCGGGAATCGATTCCATCGCCCGGGTGACCAAGGGGATGGAGCTGCGGATCAAGCCGGTTTTAGCGGCCGATGCCGAGTTGGACGAGGAGCTCCTGTCTCTGCTGAAGCGTCTCGTCCTCGGGGTCGAGGCCCGTGTCGACGAGTTGCCGGCGGTCGGCGAGGGCGCATCCGTATTGACGGCCCTGATGGCCGATCTGGAACAGATATCGCCTGCGGATGTGGTCGAGCCATCGATTCAGCCCCAGATGCCCGACCCGGAGGCGTCCGAGGCGCAGGTATCGGAGGAGCCCGAGCAAGCGGCGGAATCCGATGTGGTGGGTTCGGACACGACCGAGCCGTTCGGGGACGCCTTGGAGCGGTTAGAGCTGGAACCGATCGAACCGCGCGAGGACGCGGTCGAGGAAGAGGAGACTCAGGACGCGCAAGCGGAGGCACTGGCCGAGCCTGTCGAGGCCACGTCAGAGGCGCTCGAATCCCTCTCCCAGGAAACGACCGAGCCGGTTCCTGCCGAGGCCACCAGCGCGCCATCGAACCTGATGCAGGCTCTGGATCCGGAGCTGGTGAGTCTGTTCCTGGAGGACGCGCGCGACCTGCTCGACAACCTGGATACCCAGTTCCGCGAATGGCAGCTGGCTCCGCAGGACACGTCGGCGCTCGATGGTATCAACCGCCTTCTTCACACCCTCAAGGGCAGTGCACGGTTGACCGGCCTGACGGTCATCGGTGATCTGAGCCACGCGCTCGAAACTCGACTCAAGTCCCTCGGCGATGAAGCCGGTGTGGTCAACGACATCACCCTGGAGCTGGCTCAGCGCGCCGTCGACACCCTGTCGGTGCAGGTGGATGCGTTGGAGCAGGGTGCCCCCATTCCGGGCGTGACCGCTCTGGTCGAGGCCCTCAGTCGAGCTCCCGACGAGGTTTCGAGCAGCCAAGAAGAGGTCCCCGTGATGCGGCCGGCGGCCGAGACGGAGTCCTCCGCGCCCGAACAGGCCCCAACCCTCTCCGAGGTCGCTCGCGTGGCCTCCGAGATGCTGGCCGAGCCTGGCACGGGTCGCGATGGGGCCGGGGTCGCGGTCACGCCCCAGATCCGGGTGCGCTCCGATCTGCTCAACCGCCTGGTGAATCATGCCGGCGAGATCAGTATCTACCGTGGCCGTCTCACGCAGCGCAACGGTCAGCTCGGATTCGGTCTGAGTGAGCTCGACCAGACCGTCGTGCGTCTGCGCGAGCAGTTGCGGCTGCTGGAGATCGAGACCCAGACCCAGATCCTGCATCGCTTCGAGCGCTCGGGCGCCGCTTCCGAATACGACGAAAATTTCGATCCGCTGGAATTCGACCGCTTCTCGCGGCTCCAGCAGCTCTCAGGCAGTCTGGCCGAGACCGTCAACGATCTGGTCAGCGTCAAGGAGATGCTCGGTGGCTATCAGCGCGAGTTCACCGACCTACTGAATCAGCAGGCGCGTCTGGCCGACGATCTGCAGGACGGTCTGCTGCGCACCCGTCTGGTCCCCTTCGTCCAGGTGGTGCCGCGGTTGCACCGTTTGGTGCGCCAAACCGCCGACAGCCTGGGCAAGTCGGCGCGACTGGAGGTCATCGGTCCCGAGGTCGAATTGGACCGAACCATCCTCGACCGCTTGGTCGCCCCCTTGGAGCATCTGTTGCGCAATGCGGTCGACCATGGTCTGGAGGATCCCAAGACGCGGGTCGCGCACGGCAAGCCCGCCACCGGTATGGTGACCCTGGCATTGCGCCGCGAAGGCAACGATGCCGTCATCACTCTGAGCGACGACGGTAAGGGAATGGACCTGGAGGCGATCCGCCGTCAGGCGATCGCGCGCGGACTCATGTCCGCCGAGGCCAGTCTGCCCGAGGAGGCGTTGCTGCAGTTCATCCTCGAACCCGGCTTCACCACCTCGGGCAAGGTGACCCAGATCTCCGGCCGTGGCGTGGGGCTCGACGTGGTCGCCTCCGAGATCAAGGCCGCCAACGGCACCATCAGTTTGGAATCGGTCTGGGGCAAGGGAGCCAAATTCGCCATTCGGCTGCCGCTGACATTGGCCATCATCGACGCCTTTCTGGTCTCGGCCGGCGAGAACATCTATGCCGTACCGCATAGCACGGTGGAAGGCGCCGCGCGCATCTCGCGCGAGGAGCTGGCGGCGATCTACCATGGCGAGGGCAAGGGGTTCAGCGCCCGTGGACACACCTATAAGGTCGTCTATCTGGGCGGTGTGCTGGAGCATGGCCAGGAGCCCGAATTCGGCGAGCGTCGCTGGATGCCCCTGCTGCTGGCGCGTCTCGGCGACCAGCGGGTTGCGCTGCATGTCGATACCCTCGTCGAGAGCCAGCGCATCCTGGTCAAGCCCCTCGGTCCGCAGCTCGCCGGAGTGCGTTGGCTGAGCGGCGGCACCATCCTGCCGGACGGTCGGGTGGCGCTGATTCTGGATGCGCTCGCCCTACTGCGTTCCGGCGTGCTGCAGGAATATCATCAGGGCGCGGCTGCAGTCGAGCCGGAGCACGAAGGGACCTGCATCATGGTGGTCGACGACTCGCTCACCGTGCGTCGAGTCACGAGCCGTCTGCTGCGCCGTCAGAACATGGAGGTGCTGACTGCGAAGGATGGGGTCGAGGCCTTGACCCTGCTCGACGAGCGGATCCCGGACCTGATGCTGTTGGACATCGAGATGCCGCGCATGGACGGTTACGAGCTGACCCGGCATATCCGGCGCTCGGAGCGCTATCACACCCTGCCGATCATCATGATCACCTCGCGCACGGGCGCGAAGCATCGCGACTATGCGATGCAGCTCGGTGTCAACCGTTATCTGGGCAAGCCCTACCAAGAGTCCGAGCTACTGAACGAGATCGCCTCTCTGCTTTCGGAGCATGCTCCGGTCTGATCAGCCCTCGCGGAAATCGCCCCAGAGCGCCTGGATGACCGCGATGGCCGCCAGGGGGGCGGTCTCCGTGCGCAGAATCCTGGGGCCGAGTCGAACCCCCTGGTAACCCGCCGAGTAGGCCTTCTTGCGTTCACCCGGACTCAAACCGCCCTCGGGACCGATCAGTAGGGTCACGCCCGTCTCGGGCCGGCGCAGCCCGGCCAGGGGCGTGGAGGCCGTTGGGTCGAGCAACAGACCCTGGCCGCTCGATGGCGTTTTCAGCCAGGTGTCGAATGTGGCGGCCGTTTCCAGGCTTGGCAGCCGGCGTCTCCCCGATTGCTCGCAGGCCGCAGTCAGAATTCCGCGCCAATGTTCGAGTCGTCGCTCCAGACGCGGACCGTCGAGCCGGACCTGACTGCGTGCGGTAAAGAGCGGGGTGATGGCTCCGACCCCAAGCTCGACCGCCTTCTGTAGGGCGAAATCCATGCGCTCCCCTTTGGATACGCCGAGCGCTAGATGGATCGCGATCGGTGCCTCCGGCTCCTCGTCGCCGACGCCTTCCACGCTGACTCGCGTGCCGTCTTTGTGCGTGCTCAGGATCCGCGCCGAGTAGTCGAACCCGTCACCGTTGAAAAGAACCAGTGGATCGTTTTGGCCGAGCCGCAAGACCTGCGTCAGATGACGGCTGGGACCGACCGGAAGGGTTGGAGCAGTCCCAACCTGAAGGTCGATTTCGGCATAAATTCGCGGGATGCGCATGACCGTCCCTCAGTTCGCTGGAGCGGCTGCGCGCCAGGCGCCGACCGCCAGTAGCGCCCAGCCGGCGAGCAGGGCGACGCCACCGAAAGGCGTGACGATTCCGAGCATGCGCACGTCGGTCAAGGCCATGAGGAAGAGGCTGCCGCTGAAGAGCGAGACCCCGATCAGAAAGCACCAGGCCGCCGCCCGGATCAGTGGCGCTTGCGGACGCAGGAGCAGCAGCAGACCGCAGGCGAGGATCGCGGCACCGTGCATGCCAAGATAATTGGCGGCCGTGCCCCAGTTCGCGATCAGATCGGCGGGGATCCGTCCCTTGAGTCCGTGCGCGCCGAATGCGCCGAGCGATACGGTCAGGAATCCGCAGGCCGCTCCGAGGGTCAGCCATAGGCGTGCTGTCGTCATGATGAGGCTCCCGAGTCGAGATAGGGCGCCCGCAGCTCTAGCGCGGGCGATCGAGCCCGGCAGCATACCAGCCTGGCTTGGGCCGCTCACACCGGAGACGGCCTCGGCGTGCGGCGATGGGGTATCGGAATTCTGTACTATGCCCCCGAGGCGCGTCTCCCGGACCTCCAGAGCCGCTTCAGCAAGGGGACAAGGGGGCGGCCTCATTGCAGTGAACCGTTAGGAGATCGAGCATCATGCCCACGTTTGTGCGTACCGATCAGTGCGATGGCTGCAAGGGTCGGGACAAGACCGCTTGCATGGACATCTGTCCACACGACCTCATGAAATTGGACCGGGATGGCTCCGAGACCGGCCACGCCATGCGCGCCTTCAACCAGGAGCCGGAGCAGTGCTGGGAGTGCTACGCCTGCGTCAAGCAGTGTCCACAGCAGGCGATCGAATGTCGGCACTCTGCCGACGTAGTTCCCATGGGTGCCTCCGTGCAGCCATTACGCGGCACCGGCTCCATCGTCTGGACCATCACATTCCGCAAGGGCAACATGAAGCAGTTTGAATTTCCGATCCGTACCACCCCCGAAGGCTCGATCGATCCATACGGCTCCAAGCCCGAGGCCGATATCGCCAAGATTGGCGAACCCGGCTTCTTCACCCTGGGTGGGGTTCAGAAGCCCGGCAACCCCGACGAATTGATCCGCAAGTGAGCTGATCTGCAACTGAAGCGCAAGATCGCACTGAGGTAGACGAAAATGGCTGGAGAATTCGGGCATCCCGAGGTCGTCGAGGAAGAGGTCGACATCCTCATCATCGGTGGTGGCATGGGCGCCTGCGGTGCGGCCTACGAGATCGGCCCCTGGCTGGATGCGGCGAGAAGACAGGGCATCGACCTCAAGGTCAAACTGGTCGACAAGGCCGCCATGGACCGCTCCGGTGCCGTCGCTCAGGGCTTGTCCGCGATCGGCACCTATCTGGGCGAGCAGGATCCGGCCGACTATGCCCGTATGGTCTCCAACGACCTCATGGGCATCACCCGTGACGACTTGACCTACGACCTGGGCCGTCATGTCGACGACTCCGTCCATCTCTTCGAGGAATGGGGGCTGCCGATCTGGAAGCAGCCTGGGGACGAGGGCAAACCATTGGTCGAGGGCGGCAAGCCGGTCCGCTCCGGCAAGTGGCGGATCATGATCAACGGCGAGTCCTATAAATCGATCGTCGCCGAGGCGGCCATGAAGGCGTTGGGCGCCGAGCGGATTCAGGAGCATGTCTTCATCGCCAAGCTGGTCAACGACAAGAACGACAAGAACCGCATCGCCGGTGCCGTCGGTTTTTCGATCCGCGAGCACAAGGTCTATGTCTACAGGTTCAAGGCCTGTCTGCTGGTCGCGGGCGGCTGCGCCAACATCTTCCGTCCGCGCTCCGTCGGTGAAGGTGCCGGGCGTACCTGGGACCCCGTCTGGAACGCCGGCAGCACCTACGCGATGGCCGCCGAGGCCGGCGCCGAGATGACCATGATGGAAAGCCGTGTCGTCCCCGTCCGCTTCAAGGACGGCTACGGCCCGGTCGACGCCTGGTTCCTGCTGTTCAAGGCCAAGGCCACCAATGCCTTTGGCGAGAACTACATGGAGACCAACAACGAGTTGCTGGATCAGTATCCGCCCTACGGTCAGGCCGTCGTTCCGTCCTCCTGTCTGCGCAATCACCTCATGATGCGCGAGATACGCGAGGGACGAGGTCCGATTTACATGGACACGGTGAGCGTGCTCGGCAAGCTCGCAGAGACCATGACCCCCAATGAAATTAAGGATCTGGAAGCTGATGCCTGGGAAGCGTTCCTCGATATGTGCATCGGCCAGGCCGGGGTCTGGGCGGGTGAGAACATCGAGCCGGAGAAGAAGAACGTCGAGCTGATGCCGGCCGAGCCCTCTCTGCTCGGCTCGCATTCCGGCTGCTGCGGTATCTGGGTCTCTGGCCCCGAGGATTTGGGTGCCCCGACCAGCGAGGAACACCCCGAGGCGGACAGGATCCCCGGCCATTTGCCCTCCGGCTGGAGCTGGGGTTATCGCTCCATGACCACCGTTCAGGGGCTCTTCACCGCCGCCGACGGCGTCGGCGCCTCCGGCCTCAAGTTCTCCTCCGGCTCGCATGCCGAGGGTCGGCTCGCGGCCAAGGCCATGGTCAAGTACTGCATGGACAACAAGGACCTGGTTCCCGAACTGGCGGATGCCGTGCAGGATCTGGTCGAGGAGATCTACCGGCCGGTGCGCAATTTCCTGGAGCACAAGGACGCCAGCACGGCGAGCGATGTGAACCCCAACTACATCACGCCGAGGATGCTTCAGTTACGGCTGCAGAAGGTGATGGACGAGTACGTCGCTGGCGTTTCGACCCTGTACCAGACCAACGCCAAGATGATGGATGTGGCCGAGAACAAGCTGGAGACGCTCAAGGAAGACGCGCTCAAGATGCGCGCCAAGGACCTCCACGAGCTGCTCCGCGCCTGGGAGAACAGCCACCGCATACTCACCGCCGAGGCGCACATGAAGCATATCCAGTTCCGCGAGGAGAGCCGCTATCCTGGCTTCTGCTACCGGATGGATTACAACCTCATCGACGAAGAACAGTGGAAGTGCTTCGTCAACTCCGTCTACGACAGGGAATCCAAAAGCTGGACCTGTTTCAAGCGCGCCCACGTCGATCTGGTCGACAAGTCGAAGCTGTTCAAGTGATGTCCCTGGCGGCCCCATCGCGCGCGGGGCCGTTCGGCTGATCTGGAAACCCCGGTGGCCATCCGTCCGCCGGGGTTTCTCCGTCTTGAGGGCAAGAGTGCTCGGTGTGCTTCGGGCGCCCGGTTCAGGACGCGTTTCCCACCTTGAACTGACTCACCAGGGCGTGCAGCTCGGCACCGAGTCTCGAGAGTTCAAGACTGGACGATGCGGTGTGCTCCGTGTTTTGCGCCGTCTCGGTGGACAGATCCGAGATGTTGACCACGCTGCGGTCGATCTCATGCGCGACGGTCGCCTGCTCTTCCGCAGCGCTTGCGATCTGGGTATTCATGTCGCGAATCCTGCCGATGGATTGCACGATCTGATCTAGCGACCGTTGTGCCTGAGTTGTCTCCTCCAGCGTCTCCTGGGTCAGCGTTTCGCCGTGCTCGATCGCGCTCACGGCCTCATGGGCGCCGGAGCGCAGCCGCTCGATCATCGTCTGGATCTCGCGCGTCGACACCTGAGTCCGGTTGGCCAGGCTTCTGACCTCGTCGGCGACCACCGCGAAGCCGCGCCCCATCTCTCCCGCGCGGGCGGCCTCGATGGCGGCGTTCAGGGCGAGCAAATTGGTCTGTTCCGCGATACCGCGAATCACGTCCACCACGCTGCCGATGGCGACGCTCTCGTCGTTGAACCGCCGGATGCGTTCCGCGATCTGCTCGACCTCCGTCGCGAGACGCTGATTGGCCTGCATGACCCGATCGACGGTCTCGCCGCTCGCGCGCGAGTGACCGTCCGCGTCGAAGGCCGCCGAGGCGGCCTCCTCCGCGTTCCTGGCAATCTCCTTGATGGTCGCGGACATCTCGGTGACGGCGGTCGCGACCTGCTGAGTCTCGTTGCGCTGTCTGTCCATCGTCGCTGTGTTGGATCGGGTCACTGCGGAAAGTTCTTCGGCCGCCGAGGCGATCTCGGTCGTGGCCTGGCCGACGGCGATCACCATGCGTTCGGTTTTGCTGGCGAACTGATTGAAGCCCAACGCCATTTCGGCGATCTCATCCTTGCCGCTGGCGTCCAGTCGGCGTGTGAGATCTCCCTCGCCACTGGCGATGTCCACCATCGTAAGGGCGGCTTCATGGATGGGAGCCACCACGGAGCGCGAGGTTAGGGTGGTGACCAGGATGAGGCCGAGCAGGAGCGGCACACCGAATGCGGCCATGAGCATGGCATTCTTTTGGAAGGCGGCATCCACGTCGTCGACATAGATCCCTGCACCGATCACCCAGCTCCAGTCGCTGAAGGTCTCGATGTAGCCGATCTTGGGCACGGGCTTGGTGTCTCCGCCCCTGGGCCAGGCGTAGCTCACCAAGCCCTTGCCGTCGTCGCGCGACTTCTGCCACATCTCCTTGTGGTAGAGCTTGCCATTCGAATCCTTGATCCCGAGCAGACTTTTGCCGACCAGATCGGGTTTGAAGGGCTGCATGATGCTGTTGCCGTCCAGGTCGTTGACCCAGAAATAGTTGTTACCCTCGAAGCGCAGGCCGGAGAGCGTGCGCAGCGCGGCGGCCTTGGCATCGGCCTCGGAGAGCTCGCCCTTCGAGGCGCGCTGACGAAAATCGGTGGCGATGCTCTTGGCGGTTTCCACGAGTCGTGTGACCTGTTCGATCTTCTGCTTCATCAGAATGGAACGGATTTCGATCAGTGCGAGGGTAAGTCCGATCGAAAAAACGAGCGTGACGAAACCGGAAATGATCCAGAGTCGACGATTGATGCTGATACGACGCAATAGATTCATCTGTGTGCCTGGGAGGGAGACAAGAAAGGGCAATGCGCCTCCAGCGCGGATCGAATAACGCTTGGAAGCGGTGTTCGGACACGGAGCCTCGTCGACATCCTCACGCGCTGTAGCGGGAATGGACGTTGGTGAAGTCTGGCGAGCTGGTGGAGATTCTAAACCCTACTTGTCGCAATGACTTCTTCATGTTTTTGCGATGGGATCCAGTGCGCGTTTATGGGATCTTTGCGAGTCGAGTGGTCTGGGTTTTCGGCCGACAAGGGCGATGGAGGACGGCACCAATCCGTTGTTCTGAGTGCCGTTTTCAACCAAGGCGCGGTTAGTTGAAATGTGATGCGTTGCGGTTTTTTATGCGGGCGCGTGTGCGGCGAATCGCGCCGAGAATCGGCTCGCCGGTCGCACGAATTGTGGCGCCATATCGAGCATTCGGTGGCGGGTGGTAGCATAGATAGCGGTCTCGCGTGGCGAGGATCTTTGCTTCGCGGGGACGGATTTCGCGCCCGTTCGACTGGGCCGAGCCGTGCATCCTGCCGATATCGTATCGATTCGCTGGCTGTTTCGGATCGACCTACCCGTTCCGCCCCATTCCATTTCCCAAGACGCCGGACAAGCCATGCCCATGATCGGAGACGTGCGATGAAGACCTATCTCGACTGGTCGGCCTACAAGGATGCCGGCATGGGCGACGCCTACGCCGACATCCCCAAGCAGGGCGGCGATTTCGCCAAGGCCGTGGCGGTCTGCATCAACAGTGGACAGTGTCAGACCGACGGCAAGCAGCTCATGTGTCCGAGCTTCAAGGTCACTGGAAACCCGCACCTCTCCACCGGCGGGCGGGTCAAGCTGCTGAAGACGGCGCTCTCCAGCGATCTGGTCGACCGGGCGCTCCAGGATCCGACCCTGGCCGAGGCCATGGATCTCTGCGTGGCCTGCAAGGGCTGCAAACGCGAGTGCGAGGCCAGTGTCGACATGGCCCTGATCAAGGTCGAATACATGGCCCAGCGCGCGGCCCGCTGGGGCGTGGGTCTGCGCAACCGGCTGTTCGCCCATGCGCCGCGCTGGCTGCATCGTGCGCCCTGGCTGCGGGTCTGATCCGTTGGCGCAACCGCTCGCCCTGGCTCGCCCGTCTGAGCGCACGCTGGCTGGGGCTGCATGCCGAATGTCCGCTACCCGAGCCAGTCGCCAAGCCGTTCAGCGCGCCTGATCCGGACGATGCGCCAGCCGTCGAGGATCGGCCCGAGGTCGTGCTGCTGGTCGACACCTTCACCCGCTATTTCGAGCCGGAGATCGCCGAATCCGCCCTGGCGGTGCTGAAGGCGGGCGGCTATTCGGTGCGGATTGCCGAGCCGGACGACTCCAGCCCCGATCCGTCGCGGCCGCTCTGCTGTGGTCGGACCTATCTGGCTCAGGGCATGATAGACCAGGCGCGCGACGAGGTCCGGCGGCTGGCCGAGGCGGTGCGCCCGCACCTGGAGGCGGGCCGCATCCTGGTCGGGCTGGAGGCGTCCTGCGTGCTGGGGCTGCGCGACGACGCCCAGGCGCTGGGGCTCGGTGAGACGGTGGAGCAGGTCGGCAAGCAGATCCTGCTGTTCGAGGAATTTCTGGCGCGCGAGATCACCGCCAAGCGTCTGAATCTACCGCTCGCCGCGTTGCCGGAGGGCGAAACCCTGGTGCACGGTCACTGTCATCAGAAGGCGGTCGGTGCCATGAAATCGATGCGGCGCGTGCTCAAGGCGATCCCGGATCACGATTTCACACCCATCGACGCCGGCTGTTGCGGCATGGCCGGCACCTTCGGGCTGGAGGTCGAGCATGCCGACATGGCCTCCGAGATGGCCGAGCAGGATCTGATGCCGGCATTGCGCGCCAAGCCCATTGCGCGCGTGGTGGCCAACGGCTTCTCGTGCCGTCAGCAGATGCGTGCACACGGCGACGTCCGTCCGCGTCATCTGGCGATTCTGCTGCGGGAGTCGCTAGATAGGCGAACCTTGGACTGATTTCGGAACAGATGAGGCCCCAATGGATCTGATCGATCAACTCGCCGAACAGCATATTCAGCGCGCCATCGAGCGCGGAGAACTGTCCAATCTGGCCGGAGAGGGCAAGCCGATTCCGCATGAGGATCTGTCGATGGTGCCCGAGCATCTGCGGGCCGGCTATCGGCTGCTGAAGGGGGCCGGTTATCTGCCTCCAGAGCTGGAGGCGCTGCGCGAGATCAAGGACGTCGAGGCTCTGATCGCTCGCGCCGAGGATCCGGGCGAGCGCAGCCGTCATCTACGCCGTTTGCGTCTGCTCGAAACCCGGTTGTCCGAGGGGCGCGGCCATGGACTGGGCGACGCGGTTCAGCAGCAATATATGGATCGGCTGGCCGAAACCTTCGGCGAGAGGGGCGAATCGGATCCCGAGTGATCGGTGTCGCTCGGGATCCGATCGGCGTGCGTCAGCGGAGAACCGGACGGGCGTTCACCGGCTGTACCGGCCGGTTGTTGGGGTGGTGCATGACGTGCTCGAACGCCTCGACCTGCGCCTTGGAGACACTGACCGGCTCCTTCATCACCAGCCAGCGGACGCCCTCGGAACAGGGCGGCGTGGTCAGCGAGCCGTTGAAGCGATAATAGGCCCGTTTGCGCGGCAGCAGATCGCGCGCGTCGAGTTGGCCTGAGAGCGCGACCTTCGTCCCCGCCTCCATGGGGATCTGCGACCAGGCCTTGGCGATGGAGGCGTTCTCCCGACCCTCGACGAACATCACCGCGATCACGGCCAGATTACCGTCGGCATCGGCGTGGACCAGATGGGCCTCCATGGGATAGGACTTGCCACCGATATGGTTCTCGCTCGGTGCATGGAAGTGATACTGCTTGAGTTCGAATCGATGGCCATCGATCGCGATCGTGCTTCCCGGTGCGTAATTGACCTGAATGGTGTGCCCGTTGTTGAGAATCTCGGTGCCACCGCTCTGGTAGTCGATGGGGAAGGGTTTCAGGTCGGCTTCGATGAAGCCGGACAGATCGATCGGCGACTGGTTCTTGCCGGAGGCGCAGACGGTGTATTTCGGATCCAGTTCGCCCCAATGAACCGGTCCCTCCGCGCCCATATAGCCCCAATGCGGGGCTTGATGCGGGGTCTGGTGGGCACACCCAGACGCCAGAATGACGCTCGCAGCCAGCATGCTTTTTCTCATCGTTGTTCTCCAGAAGGCGTTCTCGTCGGTAAAAGGCCCGATGGGGCCAGTGACAGTGCTCGACGGTGTTCCGTATCGGCGCCGTGCATGGATTTGGTGAGATCCGGTTTGGATCGCAGCGGGAAGGCGCTTTGGATGCCGGTTGCCCAGCCGTCTTTAGCTATACGCTGCGTGGACACAAATCAACGGCGGAGTTTGCCGCTCATCTGGATTTCGGCCTTGTCTGCTCGTCTGTCGAGTCGCATCATGTTCCGTCCACGTCAGGCGGACCTTTTACACCCCACCGCTGTGCAGCGTGCAGCGAGGACGCAGCCATGACCGCGACTCAGCCGGAGTGGCCCTTTCAGGGCCTGCTCATGTCTGCTCCGGCGCGGGGAGGTCTTGGGAGGCGCGACGCCAGACGGAGACCGAGCGTCGTCAGGAGGGCGAGGACCGCAAGCATGCCGAGGGCTGATCGATTTCGATCCTATCCAGCAGATCGGCTTCTCAGTTACCCATCATCATTTCTATCCCAATCATGACCCAAGACTCCTTTATCGCCACACTGCTCGATCAGCGACTCGACTCCACACTCGCCCTGCTGGAGGCGGTTCGCGCCGACGAGTCGTTGCTGGAGTCGACCCTGGCTGCGGCCACCCGCACCGCTGAGGCTATCGAGCGCGGTGGAACGCTCTTCATTTGCGGCAATGGGGGGAGTGCCGGCGAGGCGACCCATTTGAGCGGCGAGCTGATCGGTCCCTTTCTCAACAAGACCCGTCGCCCGCTGCCCGCGATCGCACTCGGCTTCGACACCAGCGCCGCCTCGGCGGTCGCGAACGATTTCTCGTTCGACGAGGTGTTCGCGCGTCAGATCGATGCCCTGGCCCGGCCGGGCGACGTGCTCTGGGCCTTGTCCACCAGCGGTCGCTCGCCCAACGTGGTGCGCGCCCTGGACACGGCCGCCGAGCGCGGCCTGCTGACCGTGCTGCTGACCGGCGCCGCCCATGACGACTTGCCCGCCAGCGCCCAGATCCGGTTGGCGGTTCCTTCGCGCGAGACCCCGAGGATCCAAGAGGTCCACCTGATGCTCGGCCACTTCCTGTGCGAGGTGGTGGAGTTCATGGCCGCTGGCTCTGAATGATCGCTTACCTCGGAACCACCTCGATCTGGTAGAGCCTGGGCCAATACTTGCCGGTCACGAACAGCCGTCCGTTCGTGGCGTCGTAGGCGATTCCGTTGAGCACGGCCTCCCGACTCAGTCCGGCCGGGGCGAGGCCAGAGAGATCCAGATACGACCTCACCGCCCCGGTTTCAGGATCGATCCGCGCGATCAGATCGCGCTTCCAGAGGTTGGCCCAGACCTCGCCCTGGATGTATTCAAGCTCGTTGAGATCGCGCACCGGCCGACCCTGGTCCAGTACGCTCAGTCGGCGCACGACCCGGTGCGAATCGGGATCGATGAAGCGCAGCACCTGGGTGCCGTCGCTCATGATCCAATGGCGTTCGTCATGGGTGAGACCCCAGCCCTCCCCTTCATACCGGAAGGTCTCCAACCGGGCGAAGCTGTCGCGGTCGTAGACGATCGCTAGATGTTCGCGCCAGGTCAGTTGGATCAGCCGGTTCCGCCAGAGCGTGATGCCCTCCCCGAAGAGTCGGGGCGAGAGACGGATCTCCTGCTCGATCCGCCCCGTCTCAAGGTCCACCCGGCGGAGTGATGACTGTCCGTAATAATGGCCCGTGCCCTCGAACAACTGGCCGTCCACGTAAATCAGACCCTGGGTGAAGGCGCTCGGATCGTGCGGGTAGCTGGCCAGGATCCGATAGCCGAATCGGGGCGTCTCCGGTCGGAGCGAATCGGCGTTGGCGGTGACCGCAAAGAGATAGACTCCGGCGAGGACGAGTCTTCGGATCCAGCGATCGGGCATGCGCATCGCTCGCATCCCCTCAGGCCGCGATGCCCTTCTGCTGCAGTTCGCGGATCTGGTCGCGGATGGCTGCCGCCTGCTCGAACTCCAGGTTCTTGGCGTGCTGGTACATCTCCTTCTCCAGCGTCTTGAGCCGCTTGGCCATCTGCTGGGGTGTGAGGCTGGCGTATTCGGCGATCTGCTCGGCCACCTTGGCGTACTGACGCGGCTTCATGGGCGCGCCCGGCGTGGCGCCGTCGAGGATGTCCGCGATCGCCTTGCGGATGGTCTGGGGCGTGATGCCCTGGGCCTCGTTGGATTCGATCTGCTTGGCGCGGCGCCGCTCGGTCTCCTCGATCGCCCGCTCCATGGAGCCGGTGATGCGGTCGGCATAGAGGATCGCCTTGCCGTTGGCGTTGCGCGCGGCACGGCCGATGGTCTGGATCAGCGAGTCGGTCGAGCGCAGGAAGCCCTCCTTGTCGGCGTCGAGGATGGCGACCAGCGAGACCTCAGGCATGTCCAGCCCCTCGCGCAGCAGGTTGATGCCGACCAGGACGTCGAACTCGCCCAGACGCAGATCGCGGATGATCTCGACCCGCTCCACGGTGTCGATGTCCGAGTGCAGATAGCGCACCCGAACATCGTGGTCGCTGAGATAGTCGGTCAGGTCCTCGGCCATGCGTTTGGTCAGGGTCGTGACCAGCACCCGCTCCTCGACGGCGACCCGCAGATGGATTTCGGACAGGAGGTCGTCGACCTGGGTCAGCGCCGGCCGCACCTCGACCTCCGGGTCGACCAGACCGGTCGGGCGCACCACCTGCTCGACTACCGCGCCCGAGTTGTCGATCTCGAACGGGCGCGGGGTGGCCGAGACATAGATGGTCTGGGGCTGGCGCTCGCGGAACTCCTCGAACTTGAGCGGACGGTTGTCGAGCGCCGAGGGCAGGCGGAAGCCGTACTGGACCAGGTTCTCCTTGCGCGAGCGGTCGCCCCGGTACATGCCGCCGAGCTGGGGTACGGTGACGTGGCTCTCGTCGATCACGACCATGGCGTCCGGGGGCAGATAGTCGTAGAGGGTCGGCGGCGGCTCGCCCGGACCGCGCCCGGAGAGATAGCGGCTGTAGTTCTCGATGCCCGAGCAGTAGCCGACCTCCATCATCATCTCCATGTCGAAGATCGTGCGTTGCTCCAGACGCTGAGCCTCGACCAGCTTGTCGTTCTCGCGCATCCAGGCGAGCCGCTCCTTGAGCTCGACACGGATCTGGTCCACGGCCTTGAGGATGGTCTCGCGCGGGGTCGCGTAGTGGGTCTTGGGGAAGACCGTATAGCGCGGCACCTTGCGCAGGACCTCGCCGGTCAGGGGGTCGAAGAGCGAGAGCGCCTCGATCTCCTCGTCGAACAGCTCGACCCGCACCGCCTCCTCCTCCGACTCGGCCGGATAGATGTCGATCACGTCGCCCCGCACCCGATAGGTGCCGCGATGCAGCTCGACCTCGTTGCGCTTGTACTGGAGATCCGCCAGACGGCGCAGGATGGCGCGCTGGTCGATGAGATCGCCCTTCTTGAGCAGCAGCACCATCTTCAGATAGGCGTCCGGGTCGCCGAGACCGTAGATGGAGGAGACGGTTGCGACGATGATGACGTCCTTGCGCTCCAACAGCGCCTTGGTCGCCGAGAGCCGCATCTGCTCGATGTGCTCGTTGATCGAGGCGTCCTTCTCGATATAGGTATCGGTCGAGGGCACATAGGCCTCGGGCTGGTAGTAGTCGTAGTAGGAGACGAAATACTCCACCGCGTTATGCGGAAAGAAGTCGCGCATCTCGCCGTAGAGCTGGGCCGCGAGCGTTTTGTTCGGCGCCAGGACCAGCGCCGGGCGCTGCAGACGCTCGATGACGTTGGCGATGGTGAAGGTCTTGCCCGAGCCGGTCACGCCGAGCAGGGTCATGCCCGCCTCGCCGTTCTCCATGCCTGAGACGAGTTGACGGATCGCCTCCGGCTGATCGCCGGCCGGGGCGAATTTGGAGACGAGCTGGAAGGGTCTGCTGGACATCGAATGAACCTCGTGGGGACGGGCGTGCCGACTGCATTCGGGATCTATGTTGCGTGGCGCGCGATGCGCGTGCCGGGATCCGGGCGTTTCGCTATTATTGGATGTTGCAACAGTGTATTCAGCCACCGCAGGAACCCAGAGAACACCGCCGATGACCATCAAACTCGCCGCCCGCGTCCAGGCCGTCAAGCCATCCGCCACGCTCGCCATCACCGCACGCGCCAAGGCGCTGCGCGCCGAGGGCAAAGACGTGATCGGACTCGGAGCCGGTGAACCCGATTTCGATACCCCGGATCACATCAAGACCGCCGCCATCAAGGCCATCGAGAGCGGCTTCACCAAATATACAGCGGTCGATGGTACCACCGAGCTCAAGCAGGCGATCATCGACAAGTACAAGCGGGATAATGGTCTCGACTACAGCCTGGATCAGATTCTGGTGTCCTGTGGCGGCAAGCAGAGCTTCTTCAATCTGGCTCAGGCGTTGCTCGATCCGGGCGACGAGGTGGTGATTCCAGCGCCCTACTGGGTGTCCTATCCCGACATGACCCTGCTCGCTGGCGCTCTGCCGGTGTTCATTCATGCCGGTGCCGAACAGGCATTCAAGATCACACCCGCCCAGCTTCGGGGCGCGATCAACGAGAAGACCCGGCTGGTCGTCATCAACAGCCCCTCCAACCCCACCGGCATGGCCTACAGCCGCGCCGAGCTGGAGGCGCTCGGCGAGGTGCTGCGCGAGTATCCGCGCATCGTCATCGCCTCCGACGACATGTACGAGCACATCCGTTGGAGCTCCGAGCCCTTCGTCAACATCCTCAATGCCTGTCCGGACCTGGCACCCCGCACCCTGGTGCTGAACGGCGTCTCCAAGGCCTACTCCATGACCGGCTGGCGCATCGGCTACGCGGGCGGCCCGGCAGAGATCATCAAGGCGATGAAGAAGGTGCAGTCGCAGAGTACCTCCAACCCGGCCTCCATCTCGCAGGTCGCGGCCCAGGCGGCCCTGGAGGGTCCGCAGGACTGCATCGCCATCATGCTCAAGTCCTTCAAGGAGCGCCACGATTTCGTCGTCGATCGGCTCAATCAGATCCCGGGCGTCGACTGTCTCCCAACCGATGGCACCTTCTATGTCTTTCCCAAGGTGCAGAAGCTGGTCGAACGTATGGACGGCATCAAGAACGACCTGGATCTGGCCGAATACCTGATCGAGAAGGCCGGAGTCGCCCTCGTCCCCGGCTCCGCCTTCGGACTCGGCGGCCACGTGCGCATCTCCATCGCCACCAGCCGCGAGAACCTGGAACAGGCACTCGACCGCATCGCCAAGGCGGTCGCCTAGCCCGTAAAGCAGCAGGAGCGCCGATTCCCGTCGGCGTTCCTGCAAGGCCACCTGGATTCCCGCGATGGTCGTCTCCTGTTCGGCCGCTGGGGTGTTGACACGGGAAGCGCGCGAAATTACTATTACGCGCTCACGACATTCCCTGGTAGCTCAGTCGGTAGAGCGGGTGACTGTTAATCACTAGGTCGGCGGTTCGAGCCCGTCCCAGGGAGCCAAAAAAGTGAAGAAAATCCTCGTGTTCTCACGGACACGGGGATTTTTTTTGCCTCAAGGTCACTGACTCCGGAGCATTTCCGGTACCGGAGCTTCTTGCCCCTCATCGCTACGAACGTCTTCGATGATTCTCGTTGTTGCCCCGCCGCGTGCTAGGCAATGTCAGTCTGACAGATATTGATCCGGAACGGACTTGGAGCAGGGACACGCCGCTCCCCCGCACTAGAATGAAGCGCCTGATCCGATGGCCATCAGCCTAATTCGATTCGCAAGGTATCATGTTTGATCTGCAGACGTTCACGCACTTGGTCCAATAAGAGCGTTTTCCGGACGCCGCCAACATCAGAAGACGAATCCGGTGCCCGAGCGTAAGATATTGACGCGCGAAAAGCGAAAAGTGTTTGCTGTGGGTGTATCAGTGGTAGGAATTTATGCTTCACATGTGTAAGCAAACTAGTCTAAGTTAGACGTCAGACTTGATATCTAATCGTAGTTGGCAGCAATAGATAAAATCCATGTACCCACCTACTGAAAGCGACTGGACATCTTTTTTTTCTATTAATGGTGGCGATGCCTTTTGCATTGATTGGCTAGCTGATCATCTCATACAATTTGGCAGCCTAGCTAATATATCATCAGAAATGCAAAAGTGCGTCGAGTCTTGGCCGGACAACAAACCCTATCTTCAATGTCTCGAAATATTTTTGTTAATGTGCGATCAATTAGATAAATGCGCTATCAATAGATTAATAAGTGATCTTGCAGAAATTCTCAAGGAGCTTGAAACCAGCAAGGAAAAGCTCAAAGGTAAAAAAAATATAAAAAAGGTTTTAAGTGAGAAATGGGTGCCTATTGCTGAAAACCTAACTCAACAACCACCAGCTAAAGCTGGTGGGTTGAAGCTACGGACTGAAAGTCCGGATACGGGTCG
>NZ_JBHUHX010000060.1:0-1357 GCF_042682685.1 Thiorhodococcus fuscus | reverse complement strand
CTGCTCCAAAATATCTCAGGAAAAACAACGCACCATCGTACACTCAAAGTTCTGTGTAATGGGATGGGTTAAGTGGCACCTCAAGGTTACATGATCATTTTGTGCAGCTGGAAGCTGTCACACCCGGCGAGTATAAAAGTCGAGGCAAGCAGGTTCAAATTGAGTACGGCGTACACGCCACCCCGCTGGGACACATGTTTGTTGCGGTAACCCAGAGAGGCGTTTGCCGGGAAGAGTTCATGGACTTCAACAGCATGGACGAGTTGCTAAATAACTTGCATAACGCCTGGCCGCTCAGTTCGATCAGGGAGAGCCTCCCATCTACGCGCCATGTTATTGATGTACTTTTTACTAGTGATAGTGTTTCCAAGCATGGCCCGCTATCGCTCCATGTGGCAGGAACCAATTTTCAAATCGCTGTGTGGCGAGCTCTGCTGAAAATCCCACCGAGCGCTGTGGCCAGCTATACCCAAGTAGCCAAGGCCCTAGGTGCCCCCAAAGCTGCAAGGGCGGTTGGTAACGCCATCGGCGCAAATCCGGTCGCTTTACTGATTCCCTGTCACCGGGTTATACAGCAGAGTGGTGCGCTAGGGGGTTACCGCTGGGGACCAGCCAAGAAGCTTATGGTGCAAACCTGGGAAAGAATGCGTGATGACCCGGTTGCGCTATAAAAATGCCATGCAACCGACGCTCATACTTTGCGCGGCTGATGGCGGGCGTTAGGCGTCAGAAAAATATATGACTGAAACATCCTCGGAATGGTGATTGGTCAAAAAATAAGGCATTTTCTTTCCGAAAGAAAATTTAAAAAATATTTTTTATCGCAATACTACTTATTTTGGGTTTATTTATTATCAAAAAAGCAGCATTCACTTTGAACATATGATCAAAATAACGCCCAATATAGTGAATACAAGAATAATAATTTTCCGTTGCCGTTCCAAATTGGCGACTTATCCATTATCTGCAAGTAGAAACGAGCCATGAATGCAAAAATAGAAAACCTCAATCAAGATGACTTGGTTGAATGCGCTGAACTATATGCAGATGCATTCAAAGAACCTCCATGGGAGGAGACTTGGAGTACTGAAGATGCCTTTGAGCGTCTAAATAATTTTCTAGCATGCCCAAACACAATAGCTCTAAAAAGAGTGGAAAATAATCGTATATTAGGGTTTCTTATCGGGGAAACTCAACAATGGAATGATTCACGCCTATTTTATCTGAAAGAAATATGCGTTAACGGCAAAAATCAAAGAAAGGGAGTGGGAAAGTCTCTTATTCGCAACCTAACTCAACAACCACCAGCTAAAGCTGGTGGGTTGAAGCTACGGACTGAAAGTCCGGATACGGGTCG